>DNCF01000401.1:21933-31731 GCA_003484545.1 Massilia sp.
CGGACGCTGGCCCAGACTGCCGGCCTGGTCGCCGCCGGCGGCCCAGGCGGCTTCATCGCCCAGCAGGCCGCCAGCAAAGCAATCCTCGAAAACGCCGGCTACGACAAGCTGGCGGACCAGTACGACCCGTTTGACCCGGTCGGCCTGGCCGTCTCCACTCTGGTGCCTTCCGCTTTCGGCGCCTACGCCATGCGCGGCGCGCGTGCTCGAGCAGCGAACCCGGCGCCGGCGGATCCTGCTGCAGCGCGCGAGCTGGCGCGCATGGGCGGCAACGAACGCCTGGCCCTGAAATTCGACGATCCGCGCCTGGATGCGTACGCGGTGACGGCGGCGCAGCGCGAGGGAATTCCACCCGAAGCCCTGCTGGCGATCAAGAACGTCGGCGAGCGCTCCGGGTCGACCGCGGTGTCGCCGAAGGGCGCCAAGGGCGTGATGCAGTTCATGGACGACACCTGGGCAGCGTACGGCAAGGGTGACGTGCGGGATCCTACGGCCTCGATCGACGCCGGCGCGCGCTTCATGAAAGACCTGATCGCGCAATACGACGGCGACGTCCGCGCGGCGATCGCGCACTACAACGGCGGCGGCAAGGCCGGCAAGGCGGTGAAGGAAGGCCGCTACGCTCCGTCGAAGGAGACCCGGGCCTACCTCGAGCGCACTGACGCGTTCATCGCCGAGCGCACCGGTACCGAAGCCGGGCGCGCTGCAGCCGCCGATCCCGACGTGGTAGCGGCCGCGCGCGTGCAACTGGTGCGCGACACCATCGAATCGTGGAACTTGCGCGATCCGGCCGACGCCGCCGGCGCCCAGCAGCACCTGGAAGCGGTGCTACGCGCCGCCGACCAGATCGGCGCCGGCACGCGCGTCGACGTCGGCGCCGTCATTCCCCTGGACACCCTGGACCAGGCCCGTCTACTGGACGACCTGACCGCCCGCCTCGAGCAGTCCCGCGCCGACCTGCTGCCCGATGCCGCCAACCAGGTCGACCCGGGCGTCGTCGCGCCGCTGCGCGCGGAGATCTCGAAGCTCGAGCAATCCCGTCCGGACACCAGCGATGCGGCCCTGCGCGTGCTGGCTAAGGAAATCCAGGCCGCCCAGGGGGTCAGCTACAAGTCGGCGCTGTCGGCGGCAAAGAAGGAAGTCGGCGCCCGCCTGCAGGACGTAGAGACGCAGGTGGGTCGCCTCCGCCAACAGCTCGACGCTCACCGGGCCGCCGCCGAGACCCAGAAGCAGATCGCCGACCTGGATCGCCAGATCGCCCGCGTGAAGTCGGACCGGGCCGCCATCGATGCGCCAACGCCGCGCCCGGCCGCGCTGGCGGTCAAACAGGCGGTCAGCCAGATGCAGCAGGCCAGTCCTCAGTTTGGAAAGGCAAAAGCGGAAACGGTGCCGGCGGATTTACCAGCAGCGGCAAACCCAGCAGCGGCGCGCCCGGCGGGCCAGAAAACGGAAGGATCGAGCACCCCGGCGCTTTCCAGCCTGGAATCGCAGAGCGCGGAAATTGCCAAGCTGTCGCCCGACATGATGGTGCAGTTGGAGGGGATGGATGCTCCGATGCGGCTGGCCGATGCCCTGGAGGCAGTGAAGGCTGAGGCAGCGCGCGAGGTGCAGGATGCGCCGCTGCTACAGGTGGCCGCCGAATGCTTCCTACGAAGCGCCTAAGCTGGCCAGCCAGAAGATGCCAGCCAGGACCAGACCGGCGCCGGTGATGCAGCCCATGATCTTCAGGTAGGCGACGAATGCCTGCAGGCCATGGCGCCAGCTGCCGGAGCCGGCCCAGACCGAGAGCGGGATGATCAGCATCATCACCGCGATCGCACAAATCATTATGAGAAAAGAAAGCATTCCCGATGAAACCACAGTGCAGAGCAGCTGTCCAGCAGGCCGCCGGCCGGAACTTGACCGATGCCGAAATCAAGAAGATCGATGATCGCATCAGCACGACAATGCGCAACCTTGCCCGCAAGGACCCGGCCGGCTGGCGCGCCAAGTCCGCCGACCAGCGCGTGCTCGACGCCGCACGGCAGGCCATGGTCGACATCCAGGACGAAGCCGCGCTCAAAGTGCAGCGCGCCCAGCTGCAGGTCGTGAAGACGGCGGCCATGGAAACCCGGGTCGGTGACCTGATGGCCTCGTACGCGGTCGGGCGCAACAAAGCGCTGGTCAAGGAGATGGAGCTGACCGACAACTACGCCGAGGGGATCAAGCGCGAAACCATGAGCAGCCTGATGGATCTCCTCGACGCAGTGGGCAGCACCCAGGGCGCCAGCGCAGGCCGCCAGGCCCTGATGTTCCTCTTCGACGTGGAAAACCCGGGCATGTCCCGCGACCTGGCGATCGAGATCTACAGCAACGGCACCGGCGGCACCGGCAACGCCCTGGCCCAGAAAGCGGCGGTAGCCTGGTTGGAAGCGATCGAGCAGCTGCGCACGCGCTTCAACGCCGGCGGCGGCGACGTCGGCCAGCTGGATTACGGCTACCTGCCCCAGCCCCACGACCAGGCGCGCGTACGAGGCAGCGGCGACGCAGCGGCGCGTGCCAAGTGGGTACAGGAGACGCTGCCCATGCTCGACCGAAACCGCTACTTCCAGGAAGACGGCACCCGCATGACCGACCAGCAGCTGGCCGACGTACTGGGCGCCGCCTGGGACACGATCGCCACCGGCGGCTTGAACAAAAAGACCCCCGGCCAGGGCGGCGGCAGCGGCGCGCGCGCGAACGCCGGCAGCGAAAGCCGCCAGATCCACTTCAAGGATGCCGAGTCGTACCTCGCCTACATGGGTAAATACGGCGGCGGCAGCATGTACGACGCCATGCTGGGCCACATCGGCGGCCTGTCGCGCGATATCGCCCTGGTCGAGCGCTACGGCCCGAACCCCGCACAGCAGATGAAGCTGCAGTTCGACCTGGCCGAGAAGGCAGACGTGGGCGTCGAGCGCTCCTTCGGCATGACGCCACAGACCTACTGGGACCTGATCAGCGGCAAGACCGGCATGGCCGAGAATGGCAATCTGGCGCGCATCGCCCAGGATGCCCGCAACATCCAGGTGTTCGGCAAGCTGGCCGGCGCCGTGCTGTCGAGCCTGACGGACATGGGCAGCTACTTCGTCACCACCGGCTTCAACAAGCTCTCCTACTGGGAATCGCTGAAGAACATCGGCAAGCAGTTCGATGGCGACACGCGCGACTTCCTCACGATGCACGGCGTCATCGCCGATTCGATGATCTCGAACCTGAACCGCTGGAGCGGCGACAACATCAAGAACAACTGGAGCGGCCGCCTGGCCAACTCGACGATGAAGCTGTCCCTGATGAATGCGTGGACCGACACGCTGCGCCGGGCCTTCTCCATGACCATGATGAACGGGCTGGCCAAGCTGTCGAAGACGGACTGGGCGGCGCTCTCCGAATGGGACCGGTCGCACCTGACACGCAAGGGCATCACGGAGGCGGATTGGGAAGTCATCCGCGCTGGCCAGCTCACGAACTACCAGGGCGCCGACTTCCTCACGCCCGAGGCGATTCACGCCAGCGGCGACGCGCGCTCGAGCGAAGTCGTGGCCAAGGTCATCGGCCTAATCACGGACGAGTCGGAATACGCGGTCATCAACCCGGACCTGGCCACGAAGGCGGCCGCCAGCGCGGGCGGCTTGTCGCGCGGTACCGTGCGGGGCGAGCTGGCCCGCTCGGTCATGCAGTTCAAGAGCTTCCCAATCGCGATGATCTCGCGGCACTGGCGCCGCATGCTGGACACCCCGAAGGGCGTAGACGGCGCGCCGATGATGGCCAACCGCCTGATGTACGGCGCCGCCATGATGACGTCGCTGACCGCACTGGGCGCCATCGCCTACCAGAATAAGCAGATCGTCCAGGGCAAGGACCCGCTCGACATGACGACCTCTAAATTCTGGATGCGCGCGATGGCCCAGGGCGGCGGCATGGGCATCGTCGGCGACTTCCTGCTGACGGACCCGACCACCAACCCGGGCGACGCCACGGCCAACGCGATCAAGAATGTGGCCGGGCCAACGGTCGGCAGCGTCTTCGACATCGGCTACAAGCTGGGCGTCGAGAACCTTTACGAAGCGGCGAATGGGGATGACACGCACTTCGCCGCCGAGGGCATCCGGACGGCGCGCAGCCACCTCCCCTACGTCAACCTCTGGTATGCCAAGGCGGCGCTTGACCACGCCGGTCTCCATGCCTTACAAGAGTCGGTGAGCCCCGGTTATCTTTCGCGGATGCAACAGCGTGCGCAGCGGGACTGGGAACAGGATTACTGGTGGAAGCCAGGCACGGGTGCGCCGGAGCGTGCCCCGGACATGACAGCGATCGGAGGAAACTGATGCGACAGGACCAATACGAGAAATTGCAGGAGCTGACGGAGAAGCTGACCGACGCCTTCATCGGCGAGGCGGATCCCGCTGTGTGGCCTGGTCACGGCGTGGCGATCGCCGCGATGGATCAGCAGACCCGGGGCGACCGCTACTGGTGCAAGAAGAACGCCGCGGCGACGCTGTCGGTGATCGTGCGCACCACCAGCCTGATCGGCGTCATCCAGCAACGCAGCTTGCTGGGCGCGGGCGGCGGCGTGCCGGCGCCCGAACAGGAGAAGGAGGACGACGGCCTCGAGGCGGACGTGAAGGCGGCCGAGAAGGAGGCGACCAAGCTGCTGGCCCAGCTGCAGAAAGGCATGACGAAGACCCATGGAAAATAATGTCAGCTTCCTGACGTTCTTCCTCATGTGGGCGAAGATGCAGGGATGGAAAGTTCCGCTCCTGCATGTGCGCATCTGCCAGTGGCTGGAGCACTGTGCTGACCCGGTCCGGGTGCTGATGGTGTTCCGCGGTGCGTCGAAGTCGACGACGTACGCGGTCTACAAGGCCTGGAAGCTGTATCGGAACCGCAACAACCGCTCCCTGATCTGGGCGGCCGACGGCGACCTGGCCAAGAAGCTGACCCGCGACACCATCAACGTGCTGCGCCGGCACCCGCTGTGCGCTGGCATGCTGCCGACCAAGCCAGGCGCGCAGACCTTCTGGGTCAACGGCTCGATCGACGCCCGTAACGCCAGCATGAACGCGGTCGGCGTGAACCAGAATGCCACCGGCTCGCGCGCCGACGACATCGACTACGACGACATCGAGGTGCCGAAGAACATCAAGACGGCCGAGGCCCGGGCTAACCTGCGTATGAAGATCGAGGAATCGACCTTCATCGCGGTGCCGGGTTCGCAGGAGACCTATATCGGCACCCCGCACACGCACGACTCGATCTACCCCGAGCTGGTGGCCGCCGGCGCCGCCTTCCTCAAGATCCCGCTCTTCGAGAGCGGGGTTCGCTACGAAGAGACCAGCACCCGGACCCGCTACCAGTTCGACTTCACGCCGGCCGAGGATGGCCTGTACGTCATGGTCGGGATCCACAAGTTCGCGCGGCTGCTGGTTGAGGGGAAGGATTACCGCGTCGAGGGCAACGAGGTGGTGCTGGTCAAGCCGCCGGGCGCCGTGCTCGACATCTATGCTCACTGCGCCTGGCCGGAGCGCTTCACGCGCGAGGACGTGATCAAGCGGCGGAAGAAGACCCGCACCCTCAACTACTGGGACAGCCAATACATGCTCGAAGCGAAACCGATCACGGAGAGCCGACTGGACCCGGCGCGGATCAAGGCCTACGACCTGCAGCCCACGCTCGAGCGAGCGAATCGCCAAGCCCGCATGATGCTCGGCCGCGTTCAGATCGTCAGCGGCCGCGCGTACTGGGATCCATCCCTGGGCAAGGCCGGCGGCGATGCCTCGGCCTTCTCCGTCATCTACGACGACAGCCTGGGCAACCACTACTGGCACGTGTGCGAAGGCCTGACCGGCGAATTCGCCGAATTCAGCGACACCCGGAACACCCAGATCATCGGCGGCCAGGTGCTCCAGGCCTGCGACATCATCCAGAAGGCGAACATCCTGCACGTGTATGTCGAGACCAACAGCGTCGGCTCCTTCGTCGGCAAGCTCCTGCAGCGCGCGCTCAAGCAACGGCAGCTGAACTGCGGCGTCACCGAGATCGTCCAGAATGCGAACAAGAACGACCGGATCCTGGGCGCGCTGGAGGCGCCGATGAAGTCGGGCGTGCTGTGGGCGCACGTCGACGTCCTGGACGGCCCGCTGTGGGACCAGATGAAGGACTGGAACCCCGCGGTGAAGCAGCAGCCGGACGACTATCTGGACAGCGGCGCCGGCGCGATCGAGCAGGCGCCAGTCCGGATCAACCATTTGGTCGGGATTCCGACCGGCAATACACGCGAAGATTGGCGCCATTCAACGGGCGTCTTTGAGGTGACGCTCGAAACCTGAGCGTCGACCAGCTGGCGGCGCTCCTTCTGGAGTCCGCCGTGCCTGTATCCGCCCAAGAAACTGTTTTCCGACACATTGCCAACGGCGTCACTGTCACGTTCGCCTTCGGCTGCCAGGTCTTGCAGGCAGCAGATATCAAGGTCTACATCAACGATGTATCCGTGGCTACAGGCTTCAAGGTTAGCGGGATCGGTGCACCCAGCGGCGGCGCCGTAACCTTCGACGTTGCGCCGCCCAATCTCGCACAGGTGCGCATCGAGCGGGACATTGTTCTGGAGCGACAGAATGACTACCAACAGAACGGTGACTTCCTCGCACGAGCGGTCAACCCTGACTTCAACCGTCTCTGGATGGCCTTGCAGCAGCACCTCGCGGTGCTGGGCCGCACTCTACTTGCGCCGAAATCGGACACTACCGCCCCTGCGCCATTGCCCAGCATCGACAAGCGGGCAAATAAGCTGCTGAGCTTTGACGAAAGCGGTAACCCGATCGCGGTCGCAGCAACAGCCCAGTCAGCCACTGCCGTGCAACTCGAGTTGGCAAGCTCGGGCGGCTCCTGGTTGGTCGGCTGCATTCAGGCTGGCGCCGGGGCGGTCAAACGGCTACTGCAAAACAAGCAACGTGATCGCGTAAGCGTGCGCGATTTTACCGGCGACGGCGTCGACGGTGTACAAAGCAACCAGGTGGGGATCGTTGCTGCGGTGGCCTACGCCTACGCCAACGATCTGGAGCTGGAATGGCCGGCCGGCACCTACGTGTCGACCGCAAGCATCCCGAATTTCCACGAGGTTGTGCATCTCGGCCGCGGCGTCATCAAACGCGGCGCGACCACGTATTTCATCACGCCGCGGCGCGACAGCCATACCAACATCATCGAGGTTGCTCCGACGGGCGACGATGCAAACGACGGCATCACCGCCGACCTGCCGGTGAAAACGGCGCAGCGGGCCTTCGACATCCTGCAAGGTGCCAATGCGCTGCCGAAGCTGAGGCAAGGGACCTGGCGCTGCCACCTCTCGGCAGGCATTTATATCGAGGGCGCATCGTGGAACAAGGGCGCGCAAAGCGCGAATTACGTCGAATTCTATGGTGATGTGGATGGCGCGAACAAGCCGACCACAGTCTTTGATGGTTCAGCTTCCGCTAAGACCGCCGGCCTCTACTTCGATGGCGGACCGGCCATGCTGCGCGTCAAGAACATCCTGTCGAAGAATTTTCGCACCAACAGCATCGCCTCCGGCTTCGTGTTCGCCAACAAAGGCATCAACAAGCTGTTCACGGACAACCTTTGGTCGAGCAACAATTTGTGGACAGGCATCAACGCCGATTCCATTGGTCAGTGGAACGCACAGGCCGGCACGCACGACGGCAACACGAACTACAACCTGCGCGCGCGTGGCGGGGTCGCGATCAGCATCGGCCGACCGGGTGCTGGCAACCGGATCACGTTGAAGAACAACGTGACGGCAGTGCAGATCCGCGACTGCTGCTCTGGCCACTTCGATTATGTCGACATCATCAACCACGCGACCACGCCGACCGGCACCGGCCTGTGGGTGACGAACGACAGCCGCGTCGTGCTGAACTCTTGCACGCTGACCAACTGCAATCTTGGGATTCTTGCCGAGAATGGGGCAACCTTTGGAGCCGTAGGGACGACATATACCAACGTGCCGACCGAGTACCGCACCAGCGAAAACGCCACGCGGGACCAGGACGACGGCTACCTGGGCGGCGAGGGGCTGGCATATGACAGTTTCTTTAAGCGATATTCCGTCGGCCTGCGTGCCTGGGGTGGCAATCCGTTCTCGGCCACGGCCTTCGCCTGGGCGACGACGAAGACCGGGACCGCCGATTTTGCGTTCCTGGTGCCGGATGCGACATTGCACCGCTTTATGTTCGGGCGCACGTCTAACACCACCCACATGCGCATGGAGATCGACTGCGCAACGGATCGCTGGTCGCTGATCTCGAACAACGTGGCGGTGTTGCGAGCGACGCCCACCGAACTCAATTCCGGACGTGATAACGCTGCCTCGCTCGGCTCTGGTGGTGCGCGCTATACCCAACTGTATGCCGCAACCGGCTCGATCAACACTTCGGACGAACGCGAGAAGCAGCAAGTCAGCGGGATCGATGCAGCAGTCCTGCGCGCCTGGGCGAAGGTGAACTTCTGCCAGTTCAAGTTCAACGATGCGGTGCAGGAAAAATGTGACGGCGCGCGCTGGCACTTCGGCGTGCTCGCCCAACGCGTCAAGGATGCCTTCGAGTCAGAGGGGCTGGACCCCTTTGCCTACGGGGTGCTGTGCTTCGACTCCTGGCCAGAGCAGCCGGAAATTTTGGATGACCAGGGCGGCGTCACGCAGGCCTATCACGCTGCCGGCGAGCGCTACGGCATCCGCTACGAAGAAGCCTTCGCGCTTGAGTGCGCCTACTTACGGTCCCTCCTGGGAAAAGGATAAGCCATGCTCGACAAACCACCACCACCGCCCACCGGCCTGGCCGAATTTCTGCCCTGGATCTGGCTCGTCCTCATCACGCTGCTGGGCGGCATCGCCTCGTTCATGCGCAAGATGCGCGATAACCACGCCCGGGTCTGGAACTTTACCGAGTTCGTTGGCGAGATCGTCATCTCGGGATTGGCCGGGCTGATAACTGCAAACTTATGCCAGTGGCAAGGCTGGCCCATGCCACTGACGTATGCCTTGACCGGTATCGGCGCCCACATGGGCAGTCGCGCCCTCTTCAAGGCAGAAACCCTGTTTGACACAAAATTCCCAGCCGCCAAGGAGCCAAGCCGTGACCATCACGAAAATCATTGAAGGCGTGCTCGATCGCGAGAAAGGATACGTCAACAACCCGAAGGACGCCGGCGGCGAAACCATGTGGGGCGTCACGATCGCGACGGCCCGGCGCTACGGCTACACAGGCCCGATGCGCGAACTACCGCGCGTACTGGCCGAAAGAATTTATCTCGAAGAATACGTTGTTGAACCGGGTTTCATGCGTATCGCCGCCATCAACATGAACATCGCCGCAGAGCTGGTTGACTCCGGTGTAAATTGCGGCACCGGACGACCTGGTCCATGGCTACAGCGCACGTTGAACCTGCTGAACCGTGAGGCCAAGCTCTTCCCCGACCTGGTCGTTGACGGGATCCTGGGGCCAGCCACCCAGGCCGCCCTGCTCTATACGTTGAAATACCGCGGCGTCGACGGCGAGAAGGTGATCCTGCGCTGCCTCAACAGCCTGCAGGCCGTCTACTACATGGAGATCACCGAGCGGCGCGCCGCAAATGAAGAGTTTTTCTTCGGCTGGATCCTGAACCGTGTGGAGGCCGCTTGAGCCGCGCCGAACGCCTCCTCGCCGCCCTGATCGTGCTGGTTGGCCTGCTGGTGCTGGGCGCGCTGGGCGTGCGCTGGTACGGCGCCGTTAAGTACCAGGCCGGTTG
>DNCF01000489.1:0-127 GCA_003484545.1 Massilia sp.
TTTTTCCTGATTGCGCGGCGCCCGCCAGCGGCGCCGTTTTCCGTTCCGCCTTCCTTCGTGGTTCGCCTGCGCGTCCTGCCGTGCCGGCATTTCGGCGGTCAGAAAAAATATTGATTCTAGAATCAAT
>DNCF01000489.1:251-3379 GCA_003484545.1 Massilia sp.
TATTGATTCTAGAATCAATATTCAGCTAATATGCGTCGAGCAGCCGGCGTCGGCGCCTTGCATGCAAGGCGGGGTGCGGGCATGGAGACGGTTTTTTTGACTGAAAACGAAGGAGTAGACGTGGCGAACGTGACCGAAGAAAGCACCAGCAAGCGCATCAAGACCCGCAACTGGGACATCCACTATCACGAGGCGGGGCAGGGACATCCGCTGGTGCTGGTCCATGGCGGCGGCCCAGGCGCCTCGTCCTGGAGCAACTACAACCCGAACATCGCGGTGCTGGCCGAAAAATTCCGCGTGCTGGCGATCGACCTGCCGGGCTGGGGCAAGTCCCAGCCGGTGCACTACGAGCAGCGCGACAACAGCGGCGTACTGGCCGAATTCCTCGAGGCCCTGGGCATCGAGCGCGCGGCCTTCGTCGGCAACTCGATGGGCGGCACTTCCTGCATCCGCCTGGCCTACGAGCGCCCGGAACTGGTGTCGCACCTGATCACGATGGGTTCCTCGGCGGGCGTGCCGGGCGTGTTCGACCCGGCCGGCCTGAGCGAAGGCGTGAAGGCGCTGGAGGCGGCCTACTTCAATCCCTCGATCGAGACGATGCGCAAGTTCGTCGAAGGCATGGCCTTCGATACGCGCCACGTCACCGACGCGCTGCTCGAGGAGCGCGTGCGCGCGACCCTGGCGCGCCCCGAGCACATCGAAGGCTGGAAGAGCGGCCACGGCAAGCCGATGGTCAGGCTCGATCCGGCGCGCCTGGCCTCGATCGCCGCGCCGACCCTGCTGATGCACGGCCGCGACGACCGCACCGTCAACTTCCATTCCGCGCTGTTCCTGGCGCGGGCGATCCCGAATGCGCGCGCCTACATCGTGAACCGCTGCGGCCACTGGATGCAGCTCGAGCACGCCGCCGAGTTCAACCGGGTGGTGGCCTCGTTCGTCGAGGCCTGAGACGCGGGCAATACAGGACATCAAGGAGACAACAACATGATCAAGTCGCTTGCCTATCTCGGCGTGCAGTCGCCGGCCCATGAGGAATGGGAGCGCTTCGGGCCGGAAGTACTCGGCCTGCAGCAGGCCGGTTACGGTCCGGACGGCGCCGTGCGTTTCCGCCTCGACGAGGCCGCGCACCGCCTCGCGATCCACCCCGGCGAACGCAACGCGATCGCCTACATCGGCTGGAGCGTGCAGGACGAAGCCGCCGCCATGCAGGTGGCCGAGCGCGTGCGCGCCGCCGGCGTCGAGGTCGGGCGTTCCGATCGCGACAGCGCCGCCGAGCGCCAGGTCGAAGGCTTCTACTGGTTCCGCGACCCCTCGGGCTTCCGCCACGAGCTGAGCTGGGGCCAGGTGCATACTGCCGCGCCGCTGCGTCCGGGCCGCGCCGTGAGCGGCTTTCGCACCGGCGAGCAGGGCCTGGGCCACGTGGTGCTGGCGGTGCGCGACCTGGAGCAGGGCGACCGCTTCTACCGCGAGGTGATGGGCTTCCACCCGTCGGACACGGTCAAGGACGGCGAGCTGCACGCGCACTTCTACCACGTCAACGGCCGCCATCACTCGCTGGCGATCGCGCGCCTGCCGACCGGGCAGCCGGCCTTCCTGCACCTGATGATCGAAGTGAACGCGCTCGACGACGTCGGCATCGCGCTCGACATCTGCGAGCAGCGCGGGATCCCGATCACCACCACCCTGGGCCGCCACAGCAACGACCGCATGACCTCGTTCTACATGTACACGCCCTCGTGCTTCCGGCTCGAGTACGGCTGGGGCGGACTGGACGTGGAACACGACCTGTGGGTGCCGCGCACCTACGACAAGCCCAGCACCTGGGGCCACCGCCGCCAGCACAAGGAGCTGACCGCCCTGATGAGCTTCGATGACCCGGCCGCATGAGCCGCCGCGACACTTCAACCACGATCGATCACAAAGGAGATGCGCACATGCATCCGGTAACTGAATACATCCACGGTCACATCGACCAATTCGTCGCCCAGGAAGAACCCGGCAATGCGCTGGGCCGGGTGACGGACGAGGGCGCGCGCCTGCTGCGCGACAGCGGCTTGATCCGCATGCTGCAACCGAAGCAATACGGCGGCTACGAGGCCGATCCGCGCGAATTCTGCCAGGCGGTGTTCGACCTGGCCTCGAAAGCGCCGTCGATCGGCTGGGTCGGCTGCGTGGTCGGCGTCCATCCCTTCCAGTTCGGCCAGGGCGACCCGCGCCTGCAGGAAGAAGTCTGGGGCAGCGACCACGACACCTGGACCGCTTCGCCGTACGCCCTGATCGGCAGGGCGCGCCGCGTCGACGGCGGCTTCATCCTGAGCGGGCAGTGGCCGTTCTCCTCGGGCACCGACCACTGCAAGTGGGCGGTGATCGGCGGCATGGCCGAGAGCGAGCCCGGCGTGTTCAACGTGCCGTATCACTTCGTGCTGCCGCGCGCCGACTACGAGATCCTGCAGGATTCGTGGAACGTGATGGGCCTGTGCGGCACCGGCAGCAAGGACCTGGTGGTCAAGGAAGTCTTCGTGCCCGAGTACCGCACCTACAAGGTGGTCGACCTGAACGAGCGCGTCTACGCTTCGCGTCACCGCCCGGACAGCCCGCTGTACCAGATTCCCTTCGACCTGTTCTTCCCGGGCGGGATCTCGATCGCCACCATCGGCATCGCCGCCGGCGTCGTCAACCACTTCGCCGAATACACCGGTTCGCGCGTGACGCGCATGGGCACCAAGCAGACCCAGAACCCGTACCACATGGCCTCGCTCGGCGCGGCACTGGCCGACATCGACGCCTCGCGCCGCCACGTGCTCGACGAGATCGGCGACATGTACCAGCTGGTGCTGCGCGGCGGGCGCACCAGCCCCGAAATGAAGCGCAAGGCGCGCGTCAACCAGGTGCGCGCCGTGCGCCGGGCAGCCGACGCGGCGGCGATGGTGTTCAAGCATGCCGGCGGCAATGCCAGCCGCGTCACCAACCCGATCCAGCGCACCTGGCGCGACCTGTCGGTGGCGATGGGCCATGCCTGTAACGTCGACGATCCGGTCTACGCGGCCTATGCCGGCGCGCTGTACGGCGTGCCGGTGCCGCCGGGCGTGATCATCTAAATAAAAAAGAAAAAGCGAAACAGGGCGGGG
>DNCF01000257.1 GCA_003484545.1 Massilia sp.
CGCCGGCGCGCGGCTCGTAGTCGCGGTTCTCGTAGCTCGCGTCCGCTTCCACCCTGAGCTTGGCGCTGGCGTCCCAGGTCGCGCCGGCGCTGACGCCCTTGTTCAGCGTGTAGCTGACGGTGTAGCTCTCGATCGGCGCGAAGTCGCGCCATACCGAGGCCCGGTAGCGGATCTTGCCTGTCGGCTCGTACAGCACCGTGGCGCGCCCATTGACGCCGCTGGTGCGCCCGGAGCCGTAGGACGGCTGTTCGCGGCGCGCATAGCCTGCCAGCGCCTGCAGCGTGGTGGCGCCGGTCAGCTTCCAGTCCACCCGCGCCTTCAGTTCGTCTTGGGTGAAGTCGTCGGTCAGGGTGCTGAGCGAGAACGGGCGCCGGTTCGGATAATCGCCCTCGATGCGGCGCAGCACCAGGCCCACCGCGCTGCCGCTCGGCGCCAGGTAGCGCCCCTCGAGCTCGACGACGTCTTCGGTCCGGTCGTTGTACGCCTGGGCGGCCAGCTCGTATTCGAACTTGTCGCGCGAGAGCGCCAGGCGCGCTTCCCAGCGCGGGTGGAGTTTCCAGCCGCCCTCGAAGAAGCCGCGGCGCTGCTCGCGCAGGTTGCGCTCGTCGCTGCGAAAGTCGGTGTACGGCGCCAGGGTGCGCGCATAGCTGCCGCCAAGCCGGCCTTCGAAGCGGTTGCCGACCTGCCAGTACCAGGTGCCCTGGATGTCGCGGCCGTCGTAGTCGAGCTGGCGGAAATGGTCGAACTCGACCTTCGACAGCTTGGCATGGGCATTAAAGCGCTGGCGGCTGATCGTCTGGTCGTAGACGGCGCCGGCCTCCAGCGTCGTCCAGGAGTCCGAGCGCTGGTTGTCGAAGGCCGGCTGGTCATCGGCGATGCGCAGCAGGTTGTCGTCGCGCGCCCAGCCGATGCGGCCGTAGAGGTCGAGCGCCGTGCCGGGGACGGCCAGTGCCGGAGCACAGACGAGCGCGCCGGCCAGGAACACCGGCGGGTGCAGGCGAAGTCGCGACATGTCCTTGGTCAGATCGAAAGCGCTGCATCGGTATGGAACCGTGCCGCTGCGGGCGAAGCGCAGCGCCGCCGGTGCGGGCGTGCGGGCAGCACGCAAATGCGCGGTTCCGGCGCGGACCGGAGCAGCGGCGATCCGAAACGCCAAAGCCGATACTGACGAAAACCCCGGGATTCGATCTGTGCTGGATCAACGCGACCGGGGTTGTCCCGGCCGCGTCACGCGGCGTCCGGCGCGGTCAAGCGTCGCCGCGGGCGCGTGCCTCGATCTGCTCCCAGCGCTCGAGCGCCTCGAGCAGCTCGTCCTCGATCTCGCTGTAGCGCGCGTTGATGCGGCGCGCATCGGCCGGATTGGTCTTGTAGAAGTCGGGGGCGTTCAGCTGGGCCGTGATGGCCGACTGCTCGTCCTCGAGCGAGGCGATGAGCTTGGGCAGTTCTTCCAGCTCGCGCTGCTCCTTGTAGCTCAGCTTCACCTTCTTGCCCGGCGCGTTCGCCGCCGGGGCTGTCGCCGCAGCCGCGGCCTCGGCAGGCTTGGCGGGCGCGGCCTTGGGCGCGGCGGCCAGTGCCTGCTTCGGCTCGTTCGCCTTGACGCGCTCCCAGTCGCTGTAGCCGCCGACGTATTCGCGCCACAGTCCCTGGCCTTCGGCGACGATCACCTGGGTCACGACGTTATCGAGGAAGGTGCGGTCGTGGCTGACGAGGAACACGGTGCCGCTGTAGTCTTCCAGCAGCTCTTCCAGCAGTTCCAGGGTGTCGATGTCGAGGTCGTTGGTCGGTTCGTCCAGCACCAGGCAGTTGGCCGGCTTGGCGAACAGGCGCGCCAGCAGCAGGCGGTTGCGTTCGCCGCCGGAGAGCGACTTGACCGGCGAGCGGGCGCGCTCGGGCGCGAACAGGAAGTCGCTGAGGTAGGTCATGACGTGCTTGCGCTGGCCATTGATCTCGACCCAGTCGCTGCCCGGCGCGATGGTGTCGGCCAGGCTGGCTTCCTCGTTGAGCTGGGCGCGCATCTGGTCGAAGTAGGCCACGTTCAGTTTGGTGCCGAGGCGGGTGGTGCCGCTGTCGGCCTTCTCCTCGCCCAGGATGATCTTCAGCAGCGTGGTCTTGCCGGCGCCGTTCGGGCCGATCAGGCCGACCTTGTCGCCACGCAGGATCGTGCCGGTGAAGTTGCTGATGATGACTTTCTCGCCGAAGCTCTTCGACACGTTTTCGAGTTCCGCGACGATCTTGCCCGAGCGCTCGCCGGTCGCCACGTCGAGCTTGATCTGGCCCTGGGTCTCGCGGCGTGCCTGGCGTTGCAGGCGCAGCGCCTCCAGGCGCCGGACCCGGCCTTCGTCGCGGGTACGGCGCGCCTGCACGCCCTTGCGGATCCACACTTCTTCCTGCGCCAGGAACTTGTCGAACTTCGCGTTCTCGACTTCCTCGTTGGCCAGCAGTTCGCGCTTGCGCTCCTGGTAGGTCGAGAAATTACCCGGGAAGGACAAGAGCTTGCCGCGGTCGAGCTCGATGATGCGGGTGGCGACGTTGTCGAGGAAGCTGCGGTCGTGGGTGATGAACAGCACCGAGCCGCGGAATTCGCGCAGCAGGCCCTCGAGCCACATGATCGACTTGAAGTCGAGGTGGTTGGTCGGTTCGTCGAGCAGCAGCACGTCCGGCGCCGAGACCAGGGCCACCGCCAGCGCCACGCGCTTCTGCATGCCGCCCGACAGCGTGCCCATCTTCGCTTCGCGCGCGAGGCCCAGGCGGTCGAGCGTGGTGTCGACCTTGTTGGCCAGGTTCCAGCCGTCAGTGGCGTCGAGCTTGCCCTGCAGCACATGCATGCGCTCCATCAGCGCCTCGTCGTTGCCCTGGCCGAACTGGCCGGTCAGCGCCTCGTACTCGGCCAGCATCGCCTGCTGCTCGCCCATGCCGGCGGCCACGGCGTCGAACACGGTCGACTCCGGATCGAACACCGGCTCCTGCTCGACATAGGCGATCTTGAGGCCCTGTTGCATGACGAGCAGGCCGTCGTCCAGCTTCGAGCGGCCGGAAATAATCTTGAGCAAGGAAGACTTGCCGGTGCCGTTGCGGCCGATCAAGCCGACGCGTTCGCCGGCTTCGAGGGAGAAATCCGCGTGGTCGAGCAGCGCGACGTGACCGAACGCAAGCTGCGCGGACGTGAGGGAAATGACAGCCATATTCTGTGTGCGGGCCGCCCAGGGTCGCTTGGAGACCTGGCGCGGCGGAAAATTAAGTGAACGAAGCGCCCATTGTACCGACTGCGGCGCATACACTTCCAATGATGCCGCTTTCCTCGGCTATAATTGCGTTCGGTTCACGATACCGGCCTGCTCCGTGCAGGGTCCGCTCGCCGAACCACGGTGCCGCCCTGCGGCACAGGTGTCCTCCCCGTAGCACAATGGATAGTGCACATGCCTCCTAAGCGTGGGATACTGGTTCGATTCCAGTCGGGGGGACCAAACCTCTCAGCGCCCTTCGCTCCATGGTCCGCTGCGCATCATCCAGCGCCGCACCACATTCTGCGGTTTCGGTTCCCGGAACAATTTCCACCACGTTTCATCCGCAATGCCACGTCCCGAGGCCAATTGCAGCACGTCCACGTCGCCGCCCGAATTCACCTCGATGGTTTGCGGCCCCTGGTCGGTGAACGCGATGTCCCAGGACTGGTACATGATTCCCGGGAACAAGGGCGCGGCGCGCAGGCACATCGCGACCGCCTGCTGCCAGTCGGGCAGCGTGCAGCCGACGATCTGCTGGCCGGTATCCGGGTGCGCCGGGACCGGTTCCAGGCGTGCCCCCTTCCTTCCGATGACATTGAACAGGACACCGGTATCGACGTCGATGGCGCCCAGCAGGTTGCCGGTGGCACCATGCCGGAAGTTATCGATCATGTTCTTGCCGACCGGGATACGCAGCACGGCGCGGTGGACCAGCGGCCCGCTGTCGTCGACCAGCACCACCACGCGCGCCGTTGCCAGGCGCGGGCCGAAGCGTGCGTCGAGTTCCGGGTGCGGACGCGCCACGCTTTGCAGCATGATGCCTTCGCGGCTCAGCCAGCGCTTGAAATACTGGTCGACGGCGATGGTTTCGCCATTGCGCAGTTGCAGCTTGCCGTCGGCATAGCCATCGACCCAGACCGAGCCGGCGCCGCCGTTGCCGGCAATCGGCTTCATGAAGACCGGGAAGACCGCCCGGCTCGCCAGGTATTCGGTCACCTCCTCCACCGAACGCAGCGACACGGCGCCGGGAAAGCTGCGCGTCGGATGGCCGATCGCCTGGATTGGGGGAAAGGGAAAGTCGTGCAGGCGCAGGATGCCATAGGCAATCAGCTTGTCCGCCGTCAGCGCCTGTGCACGCAGGTCATTGTTCGACGTGGTGGCCGTCGACGACTTTTCGCCCAGGAACTGCGATTTTTCTTCCCAGCTCATACCGGCCAGGCCGTACATGTCGTATTCCTTGGGAGAGAGACGGTTTGGCGGGCGGCGCAGCTGGGCCATTTCGTAGGCGCGTTTCATTCGTTGTGTCTCCGGGAAGCACTGTTCTTAATAAATTGCTATGTTAACCAGTGGACGGGGGCTTGTCCAATCGAATGCACCATTCCGGGGAGGCATGATGCCTTGCCGGGCGCGCCGCTAGTGCAGGCTTGCCCCATCCTGGTGCGGATAAACGGTATACATCGTTTGCCCGGTGCGATTGCGCGCAAGCGTGCCCTGCCGAACAT
>DNCF01000255.1 GCA_003484545.1 Massilia sp.
ATCTGTGCGACGCCGCGCTACCGCTGGCTCGGCGCCCTGCCGCACGACCAGGCGCGCGCGCGCCTGGCCGCCTGCCATGCGATGGTCATCGCATCGCGCATGGAAGGCGGCGCCAATGTCATCATCGAAGCGGTGACCAGCGACGTACCCGTGCTGGCCTCGAACATCGAGGGCAACCGCGGCATGCTGGGAGCGGACTACGCCGGCTATTTCCCCTTGGGCGACGCCGCCGCGCTGGCCGCCCTGATCGAGCGCAGCGTGCTCGATGCGGGCTTCGATGCCCTGCTGCGCCGCCAATGCGCGGCGCGCGCCCTGCTCTTCGCCCCGGCCGCGGAGCAAGCGGCGCTGGCCGACTTGGTGGATAATCTGCTGCGCGCGCGAGCGCCTTGAACAACTACGAACTGGAACCAAACATGACCGAGCAGACCATCAAACTGACTTCCTTCTCCCACGGCGGCGGCTGCGGCTGCAAGATCGCCCCCGGCGTGCTGGCCGAGATCCTGAAGAAGTCGAGCGGCTTTCCGGTGCCGCCGCAGCTGATGGTCGGCATCGAGACCGCGGACGACGCCGCCGTCTACAAGCTCAACGACGAGCAGGCGCTGATCGCCACCACCGACTTCTTCATGCCGATCGTCGACGATCCCTTCGACTTCGGCCGTATCGCCGCCACCAACGCGATCTCCGACGTGTACGCGATGGGCGGCACGCCGATCATGGCGCTGGCCCTGGTCGGCATGCCGATCAACAAGCTGCCGCTCGAGACGATCGGCGACATCATCCGCGGCGGCGAATCGGTCTGCGCCGAAGCCGGCATCCCGATCGCCGGCGGCCACACCATCGATTCCGTCGAGCCGATCTACGGCCTGGTGGTGATGGGCCTGGTGCACCCGGACAAGGTCAAGCGCAACGCCGACGCCCGCGCCGGCGACGTGCTCATCCTCGGCAAGCCGCTCGGCGTAGGCGTGCTGTCGGCGGCGCTGAAGAAGGATGTGCTGGGCGCGGACGGCTATGCCGCCATGATCGCCAACACGACCAAGCTGAACAAGCCGGGCCGGCTGCTCGCCGGGATGGACGGCGTGCACGCGCTGACCGACGTCACCGGTTTCGGCCTGCTGGGCCACCTGCTGGAGCTGGCGCGCGGCGCCGGGCTGCAGGCCGAGCTCGACATGGAGGCGATCCCCCTGCTGCCCGGCGTGCTGCAGCTGGCCCACGACGGCTATTTCACCGGCGCATCGGGCCGCAACTGGGACGCTTACGGCAAGGACGTCGCGCTGTTCGATGCCATTACCCCGGCCCAGCGCGCCCTGCTGACCGACCCGCAGACCTCGGGCGGCCTGCTGGTGTCCTGCGCGCCTGGCGCGGCCGACGAAGTGCTGGCCCTGTTCGCGCGCGAGGGCTTCGGCGAGGCGAAAGTCATCGGCCGCATGACGGAAGGCGCGGCGCGCGTCGTCGTGCGCGGCTGAACCCGGCGCACCGGCGTTGGCGCGCAGACTGGCGTCGACTGACGGAGAATTTCTGTATGTCAACAGGAATATTTCGCATCCGTAAGGCAACATAGTTGCATTCCTGAGAATTGTCGGTTGTATAATCACGTCGCCGGCGCAGACCGGCCTCGCAATTCCGACGATTCCAGAGAGACAATGCCGACGCCCCTGGCTGCTCAAGCGCCCTTCGACACCGTATCCGACCATGCCGCCGACTGGTTGACCCGGATCGGCAATGTCGTCCTCACCACCGACAGCCGCCAGCGCCGCACCCTGGGCCTGCTGCTGCTGGCCGCCCTGGTGTCGATGACCGTCATGCCGCTGCTGGTCTACGCCGCCATCCTCGGCGTGGCCAAGCCCCAGCACGTCGCCTGGCTGGCGGCGCTGTTCGGCGTCTTCGTCCTCGCCTTCTACACCGCGATCCGCAGCGGCTACAACCGGCGCTTCCGCGACCCGACCCTGGCACTGCCCCAGGTGATCTCGGCCCAGAGCCTGATCGCCGCAGCCTATGCGATGACCGGCCCGGTGCACGGCGCCACCGTGATCATGCTCTGCCTGGTGATGGTGTTCGGCATGTTCAGCCTGCGCCCGGTGGCGCTGCGCGTGGCCAGCCTGTACACCGTGACCGTGATGGGCGTGGTGATGTATTGGTGCGCGCACCACCAGAGCGCGCTGTATCCGGCGTCGCTCGAGCTGTTCAACTTCGCGCTGACGGCGATCGTGATGATCGCCATTTCCCAGCTCTCCGGCCAGCTGATGAACATGCGCACCCGCGTCAAGACGCAGAAGATCGCGCTGGAGCAGGCCCTGGCCCACATCAAGGAAATGGCGGCGAAGGACGAATTGACCGGCCTGCCGAACCGCCGCCGCATGATGACGCTGCTGCAGGAGCACGCCACCCGCCACGCACGCGGCGGGCCCCGCTTCTACGTCTGCATCATCGACCTCGACCACTTCAAGAGCATCAACGACACCTATGGCCATGCCGCGGGCGATGCCGTGCTGCGCGCCTTTGCGACCCAGGCCCAGCAGATCCTGCGCACCACCGACATGATCGGACGCTGGGGCGGCGAGGAATTCCT
>DNCF01000399.1:0-289 GCA_003484545.1 Massilia sp.
ATCCGGGTCTGCACGGCCTGCTCGGCTATGCCTCGCGCGGCCTGATCTGGGCGCCGCTGTGCGCCGAACTGCTGGCCGCGCGCCTGGAAAACGAGCCGCTGCCGCTGGAGACGGCGCTGGTCGATGCCCTCGATCCGGCGCGCTTCGTGTTGCGCGCACGCCGCACCAGCCGCGCGCCGCAGGTCCCGATGGCCGATTAAGAGGCGTCTGCGTGCGCGCAAGGCGGACACGCCGCCTTCTGTGCGTATAATTGGCGTGTGGCAACTTTTGCGCCGGAAGGAGGGCGCCG
>DNCF01000399.1:454-16237 GCA_003484545.1 Massilia sp.
GCGCCGGCGCATGGACGACACCCTACATTCCCAGCAGCTCGCGCTGTTTCTCGCCTCCACGGCGCACGACATGAAGAACTCGATCAGCGTGCTCTCGGGCACGCTCGAGCGCCTGCTCGACGGCGCCTCGCCCGAGACCGAGAAGGCGTATCCGCAGATGGCGCAAATGCTGTACCAGACGCGCCGCCTGAACGATAACCTCATGCAGTTGCTGGCCCTGTATAAGCAGGTCGGCCAGCCGGAATACCCGTTCGACGTGCAGCCGATCGCGGCAAGCGAACTGGCCGAGCAGGTGGTGGCCCTGAGCCGGGTGCTGCTGCAGGCGCGCGGCATCCGGTTCGAGGTCGAGGTCGATCCCGAGCTGATCTGGCACCTGGACGAGGATTTGATCGTCGGCGTGGTGTCGCATGCCGTCAACAACGCCGTGAATTACACGCGCGACCGCATCCGCCTGGCGCTGCGCCAGGATGGCGAGCTGCTCGAGATCCGCGTCGAGGACAACGGCGACGGCTACCCGCAGGCGCTGCTGGAAGCGGGCGCCGCGGCCCTGAGCGGCGTCGCCAGCGGCGTCAACTTCCAGACCAACAGCGCCGGTCTCGGCCTGTATTTCGCGCGCGAGGTCGCGCGCATGCACCGTCACCGCGGCCGCGTCGGCGGCGTCCATCTCGAGAACGGCGGGCGGCTTGGCGGCGGCTGCTTCGTGCTGACCCTGCCATGAACGCGCCGCAGGATCAGCCAATGAGTCGGCCAACGAGCCAGCCCATGAGCCAGCCCATGAGCCAGCCGGTAAGGCAGCCCGCGAGGCAGCCTAATACGCAGCCTAATACGCAGCCCAATGAGCAGCCCAATGAGCAGCCCAATGCGCAGCCTGCCGAGCGCAAGGCCGAGCAGATCGACTGGGCCGGCAAGAACTATCTCGTCGTCGACGATTTCATCGGCGTGCGCCAGCTGCTGCGCGAGAGCCTGCGCAGCCTGGGCGCACGCAACATCGACCAGGCGTCCAGCGGCGGCGAGGCGATCGGCCTGCTGGCGAAACTGCGCTACGACGTCGTGCTGTGCGACTTCAACCTCGGCGACGGCAAGAACGGCCAGCAGGTGCTGGAGGAAGCGCGGGTGCGCAACCTGCTGCTGCCGTCGAGCGTGTGGATGATGGTGTCGGCCGAAAAGAGCGTCGAATCGGTGATGGGCGCGGCCGAGCACCAGCCGGACGCCTACCTGGTGAAACCGATCACCGAAGGCGTGCTGCTCACGCGCCTGAACCGCGCCTGGCACCGCAAGCAGGTATTCCGCCCGATCGACCAGGCCTATGCCGAGAAGGACTACCTGCGCGCGGCGCGCCTGTGCGACGAGCAGATCGCCGCCAGCCGCGTGCACGAGATCGAGCTGCTGCGCATGAAGGCGCGCCTGATGGAGAAGAGCGGCGAGCCGGAACGGGCGCGCGAGGCCTACGAGCGCGTGCTGGCCCAGCGCGAATACCAGTGGGCGCGCGCCGGCCTGGCGAAGATCCGCATGGCCAACGGCGAACTGGAACAGGCGCGCCAGATGCTCCTCGGCGTGATCGCCGAGAACCGCTATTACATCGACGCCTACGACCAGCTGGCCCAGGTCTACCAGCAGATGGGCAAGCTCGAGGAGGCCTGCTCGATCCTGGAGCGGGCGGCGAAGCTGTCGCCGAATTCGGTGCCGCGCCAGCGCAACCTGGGCAAGATCTGCCTGAAGCTGGGGAACGTGGGCATGGCCGAGAAGGCCTTCCGCAAGTGCATCTCGGTCGGCGAGTACTCGGTGCGCAAGACGCCCGACGCCTACCTGGGACTGGCGCGCGTGTGCGGGCTGAAGAACGACCCGAAGGAGGCGCTGGTACACCTCGGCGCGGCGCAGCGCGAGTTCGGCGCCGAGCATGCCGACATCGGCCTGCGCGCCAAGATCACCGAGGGGCTGGTCTACCACGAGAGCGGCGACTACCGCCTCGCGCGCAAGGCCGGCGACGAGATCGAGGCCTTGCTGGGCGCGCGCCCCGAGCGCCCCGACGTGCCGACCTGCCTGGAGATGGCGACCCTGTTGTTCGCCGTCGGCGTGAAGGACGCGCCGGTCGAGCTGCTGTGCTACGTCACCCGCAACAACCACGACAACGCGGTGCTGCTCGACGAGGTCCAGGCGATCTTCGCCAAGGCGCGCATGGCCGACGAGGGCGAGGAACTGATCCGCGCCGCGAAGAAGCAGGCCTCGGACCTGATGAACCAGGGCGTGCTGCTCTGGAAGACCGGCAAGCTGGGCGAGGCCGTCAAGTGGATGCGCAACGCGCGCGAAAAACTGCCGAACAACCAGCGCATCCTGTTCAACGCGGCCCAGGTGCTGATCTCGCACATGCGGGAAAAGGGCTATGCCGAACTGCTCGCCGCCGAGGCCCACGACGTGCTGGCCCACGTCGACCGCCTGCAGCCGGGGCAGCAGCGCTTCGCGCAGCTGATGGAGCAGCTGGCGGCGCTGGCGCCGAAGCAGGAGGCGCAGGAACCGGAGCCCGCAACGCCGGATGACGGGACGGCCTGATCGAAGGGCGTAGGGTGGGCGCGGCCGGCGTAGGCTCTCGAGCCCACGCGGTCGTGCGGCTGGTCTGGCGCAGAAAAGCCGTCAGTCGGTACGTCGGCATCGCGGTAATTGTCAGCGTTCTCTCGTCATCGCAGTACTCTACCGCGTGGGCTCAAGAGCCCACCCTACAACCCCGCGTTATCGGCGATGTGGATGTACCGGGTTTTCGTAGGGTGGGCTCTTGGCCCACGCGGTGAACAGCAGCACATCGAAACGCATTACCCGGCACGTACAACGAAGGAAACAATCATGGACCGCTTGATCTACACCGCCGCCTCGGGCACCAAGCACATCCTGGAACAGCAGGCGACGACCTCGAACAACCTGGCGAACCTGAACACGACGGGTTTCCGCGCCCAATTGGACACCTTCCGCGCCGTGCCGGTGCAAAGCGAAGGCCTGCCGACGCGCACTTTTGTCGTCAACAACACGGTCGGCGCCGATTTCTCGTCCGGCCCGCTGCAGATCACCGGGCGCGACCTCGACGTCGCGGTCAAGGGCCCGGGCTGGATCGCGGTCCAGAACCCGGACGGCACCGAAAGCTACACCCGCAACGGTGCCCTGCAGATGAGCCCGAACGGCGTGCTGACCACCACCGGCGGCCAGACCATCATGGGCGAGGGCGGTCCGATCACGATCCCACCGGACGTCACGGTCACCATCGGCGGCGACGGCACGATTTCCACGGTCTCGAACGCCGAGCGTCCGGCCGCGCCGGTCATCCTCGGCCGCCTGAAGCTGGTGAATCCGCCGACCCAGGACCTGGTGCGCGGCGACGACGGCCTGTTCCGCCTGAAGGACGGCGGCAATGCCCAGGCGGATCCGGCGATCCGCGTTGCCGGCGGCGCCCTGGAGGGCAGCAACGTCAACGCGGTGGACGCCATGGTGAGCATGATCGGGCTCGCGCGCTCGTTTGAAACGCAAATGAGCCTGATGAAGAACGCCGAGAATAACGCCGCGAAAGCCAGCCAACTCCTCGCTTTGAACTAAGTGTTTCTCCAGCATAATTCTATTATGCATGGCGGCCGGACCCTTCCGATCCCGCCGCCAAAAGGAGAAACCCATGATTCGTTCGCTGTTCATCGCCAAGACCGGCCTCGAGGCGCAGCAGACCAACCTCGACGTCATCACCAACAACCTCGCCAACGTCAGCACCAACGGCTTCAAGCGTTCGCGCGCGGTGTTCGAGGACCTGCTGTACCAGACCGTGCGCCAGCCCGGCGCCCAATCCTCCCAGCAAACCAATTTGCCTTCCGGCCTGCAGCTGGGTACCGGCGTGCGCGCCGTCTCGACCGAGCGCATCTTCACCCAGGGTAACCCGCAGGAGACGGGCAACTCGAAGGACGTGATGATCAACGGCACCGGTTTCTTCCCCGTGCTGCTGCCCGACGGCACCCAGGCGTATACCCGCGACGGTTCCTTCCAGGTCGATTCCAACGGCACCCTGGTCACCTCCAGCGGCTACCCGGTGCAGCCGCCGATCACGATTCCCGCCAACGCCGAGACCATCACCGTCGGCCGCGACGGCACCGTGTCGGTGAAAACGGCCGGCACCACCGCCACCACCCAGATCGGCAACCTGCAGCTGATGACCTTCGTGAATCCGGCCGGCCTGGAGTCGAAGGGCGAGAACCTGTACCTGGAAACGACCGCCTCGGGTAATCCGAACGCGAACACCCCGGGCACCAACGGCGCCGGTGTGCTGATGCAGGGCTACGTCGAGACCTCGAACGTCAACGTGGTCGAGGAAATGGTCAACATGATCCAGACCCAGCGCGCCTACGAGATCAATTCGAAGGCGATCACGACCTCCGACCAGATGCTGCAGAAGCTGGCCCAGCTGTAATCGTTCGCCGTCATCGTTCACGTTCACATCATCATGACCAAACTCGCTTTCATCGCCGCCGTGGCCTTGACCCTGGCCGGTTGCGCCACCACCCCGAGCTCGATCGTGCAGGAAACGCGCAGCGCGCGTCCGGCGCTGGCCGAAGTCGCGCCGCCGACCGACGGTGCAATCTACAACGCCGCGCGCTACCGCCCGATGTTCGAAGACCGCCGCGCGCGCCAGGTGGGCGACCTGCTCACCATCAACATCGTCGAGAAGACCTCGGCCAACAAGAGCGGCGCCAGCTCGGGCAACAAGTCGGGCAGCGCCACGTTTGGCCTGCCGGGCCCGCTGCAGTCGAAGCTGGGCGCGAGCGTCGGCACCGAAGGCGGCATCAAGTTCGCCGACGGCGACAACCAGAGCGCCAGCAATGCCTTCACCGGCACCATCGGCGTGACCGTCACCGAGGTGCTTTCGAACGGCAACCTGATCGTCGCCGGCGAGAAGCAGGTTGCGATGAACAAGGGCATCGAGTTCATCCGCTTCTCGGGGCTCGTCAGCCCCGACACCATCCAGACGGGCAACGTCGTCTCGTCGACCGTGGTGGCCGACGCGCGCGTCGAGTACCGCACCAACAGCCGCATCGACCGCGCCGAGGTGAACTCGATGATGTCGCGCTTCTTCCAGTCGCTGCTGCCGTTCTGATTTTTCCGGAGTGATGATGCGTTTTACCTTTCCGCTGCTGGCGCTGTGCACCACCCTCGCCACCATGATCGCCGCACCGATGGCCCAGGCCGAGCGCCTGAAGGACATGGCCAGCATCGCCGGCGTGCGCCAGAACCAGTTGTCGGGCTACGGCCTGGTGGTGGGCCTGGACGGCACCGGCGACCAGACCAGCCAGACCCCGTTCACCGTGCAGTCGATCATCGCCATGCTGCAGCAGAAGGGCGTCAACCTGCCGCCGACCGGCCAGCTGCAATTGAAGAACGTCGCGGCCGTGATGGTCACGAGCTCGCTGCCGGCCTTCGCCCAGCCCGGCCAGACCATCGACATCACCGTGTCCTCGATCGGCAATGCGAAGAGCCTGCGCGGCGGCACCCTGCTCATGACGCCGCTGCATGGCGCCGATGGCCAGGTCTACGCCATGGCGCAAGGTAACGTGCTGGTGGGCGGCGTGGGCGCCTCCGCCGGTGGCGCCCAGGTGCAGGTGAACCACCTGTCGGTCGGCAAGATCTCGGCCGGCGCCACTGTCGAGCGCGCGGTGCCGTCGAACCTGGGCGAGAACAACCAGATCCGCCTGGAGCTGAACGACACCGACTTCGCCACCGCCAGCCGCGTGGTGACCGCCGTGAACGACCAGTTCGGCGCCGGCACCGCCACCGCCCTCGACGGGCGCGTGATCCGCGTGCGCACCCCGGCCTCGTCGGACGCGCGCGTGAGCTTCATCGGCCTGCTGGAGAACATCGACGTCAAGCCGGCCGCGGCCGCCGCCAAGGTGATCCTGAATGCGCGCACCGGCTCGGTGGTGATGAACCAGGCCGTCACGCTCGACACCTGCGCCATCTCGCACGGCAACCTGTCGGTGACGATCGGCGCCGACCAGAACGTCAGCCAGCCGGCGCCGGGTTCGCGCGGCCAGACCGTGGTCACGACCACGCCGACCGTGGAGGTCAAGAAGGACCCGGGCAAGGTGCTGCTGGTGAAGGGCGGCGCCTCGCTGGCGGAAGTGGTGAAGGCCATGAATTCGATCGGCGCGACCCCGCAGGACCTGCTGGCCATCCTGCAGGCGCTGAAGGCCGCCGGTTCGCTGCGCGCCGAACTCGAGATCATCTGAGGACGCCCGCATGATCCCTTCCAAGCACGACCTGAGCAGCAAGTTCGCGCTCGACGTCCAGGACCTGGGCAAGCTGAAGCAGTCGGCCAAGGCCGGCTCGAACGACGCCATGCGCGGCGCCGCGACCCAGTTCGAGGCCCTGTTCATCAACCAGATGATGAAGACCATGCGCGAAGCCACGCCCCAGGAAGGCGTGATGGACAACCAGCAGACCAAGATGTTTACGTCGATGCTCGACCAGCAGCTGAGCCAGAACCTGGCCAAGCGCGGCATGGGCCTGGCCGACGTACTGGTGCGCCAGCTGTCGGTGCAGACCGATGCGAAAGCACTGGCGATCGGCGCCGACGCCGGCACCTCGTCGGCCGTGGTCGGCAGGAACGGCGTCGCCGAGGCGCTCGACATCCCGGTCAAGGGCAAGCTCGGTCCGCTCAAGGAAGGCCTGGACGCCGGCCTGCAGACCCAGGGCATCAACGGCGCCGGGCGGGTCCAGCCGGCCCACGTGCGCGCCTTCCAGGAAAAGCTCGGCGCCCACGCGGCCGCGGCGGAAGAGGTCACCGGCGTGCCGGCCAAGTTCATGCTGGGCCAGGCGGCGCTGGAAACCGGCTGGGGCCGGCGCATGATCCGCAATGCCGACGGCACCAACGCCAACAACTTGTTCGGCATCAAGGCCGGCCCGGGCTGGAAGGGCAAGGTCGCGACCGCCGTGACGACCGAATACATCAACGGCAAGCCGCACCAGAAGGTCGAGAAGTTCCGCGCCTACGACAGCCCGGGCGACTCGTTCAAGGATTACGCGCGCATGCTGGCGAACAATCCGCGCTACGAGAAGGTGCTCGACAGCGCCGGCGACGCCTCGGCCTTCGCGCACGGCCTGCAGCGCGCCGGCTATGCGACCGACCCGAACTACGGCCACAAGCTGTCAAAAATTATCAAGCACTCTCTTGCCTAAGAGGGTGGCATTCAAGTTTTGGCAAGACCTGCCGTAGAACATAACAACAGATAGAGAAACGACATGTCCGGAAACCTCCTCAGCATCGGCAAGACTGGCCTGTACGCGGCGCAGACGGCGCTGGCGACGACCGGCCACAACATCACCAACGCCAACGTGGACGGCTACAGCCGCCAGGGCGTGGTGCAGGCCACGTCGACGTCGATGGAGTTCGGCTACGGATTTGTCGGCACCGGCACCAAGATCGCCGAGATCAAGCGCTACAGCGACGAATTCCTGAACAACCAGGTCCGCACCGCGACCGCCTCGAAGTCCTCGCTCGACGCCTACTACAACCAGATCAGCCAGATCGACAACCTGCTGGCCGACACCACCTCGGGCCTGTCGCCGGCGCTCCAGAACTTCTTCTCGGCGGTGCAGGAAGTGGCCGGCAACGGGGCCTCGGGTCCGTCGCGCCAGGCCCTGCTGTCCGCGGCCGAGACCCTGTCCGGCAGCTTCCAGCAGATCGACGCGCGCCTGGAGGAGATCGACGCCGGCGTGAACACCGAGATCGAGACCAACGTCAACCTGATCAACGCCTATGCGCGCCAGATCTCCGAGCTGAACGCGAAGATCGGCTCCTACGGCTCGATCGAAGGGCGCCAGCCGAACGACCTGCTCGACCAGCGCGACCAGCTGGTGATGGAGCTGAACAAGCACGTCAAGGCGACCGTCACGGCCGGCAGCAACAATGCGCTGAACGTCTCGATCGGCACCGGCCAGCCGCTGGTCGTGGGCCAGCAATCGTTCCAGCTGGCGACGATGAAGTCGCCGACCGACCAGACCCGCCTGACGGTCGGCTACGCCACCGCCGACAAGGTGGTGGCGCTCCCGGAAAGCGCGCTCGCCGGCGGCGAGCTGGGCGGCCTGCTCGAGTTCCGCACCAACACCCTGGACCGCGTCCAGAACCAGATCGGCCGCCTGGCGATCGGCCTGGCCTCGACCTTCAACGCCCAGCACAAGCTCGGCATCGACGCCACCGGCCAGCAGGGCAAGGACTTCTTCGTGCAGGCCCCGGCCTACGTCGCCGCGGCGGTGGACAACGCCATCACCAGCACCGCCAAGGTCGGCGCGGCCGTCACCGACCCGACGAAACTGACCGACAGCGACTACAAGATCGAGTCCGACGGCACCGACTTCTACATCACGCGCCTGTCCGACCGCCAGAAGACCAAGGTCGAACCCTACGATCCGGCCGGCACCACCTTCGAGAAGGATGGCGTCGCCTTCACGATCACCGGCAACGCGGCCTCCGGCGACAACTACCTGGTGCGTCCGACCGCCTACGGTGCCTCCGGCATGGACGTGGCCCTGAGCCACGTGAACCAGATCGCCGCCGCCACCCCGATCGCGACCGCCGTCCCGAACGACAACAAGGGCAGCGCCAAGCTGAGCGCCGGCGCCGTGGACAGCAGCTTCTTCGGCACGCCGCCCAGCCTGCCCATCACGCTGAGCTACGACAGCGCGGCCGGCAACCTTACGGGCTTCCCGAGCGGTGCCACCGTGACGATGACCCTGAACGGCACGACCACTACCTATACCGGCGGCAGCGCGCCTTACAAGGCCAACGCCACCTACAGCTTCAGCGGCATGAGCGTGAGCACCAGCGGCGTGCCGCAGGGCGGCGACAGCTTCACCATCAGCGCCAACACCGGCGCCAGCGCCGACACGCGCAACATCCAGGCCCTCGCCGCACTGCAGACCACCAACATCTTCGACGGCGGCAAGGCGACTTACCAGTCGGCCTTTGCCCAGACCGTCAGCACGGTCGGCAACAAGACGCGCGAAGTGCAGGTCAACGCCAGCGCCAACGAAGCCCTGCTCAAGCAGGTGCAGGGCGCCGCGCTCGACGTCTCGGGTGTCAACCTGGACGAGGAAGCGACCAACCTGCTGAAGTACCAGCAAGCCTACCAGGCGGCCGGCAAGGTGATGCAGATCGCCAGCAGCATCTTCGACACCCTGCTGTCGATCGGACGCTGAGTCGGCAGCCAGCGGAGAATAAAACATGCGCATCAGTACCCGAAGCATCTACGAGAACGCCACCACCCAGCTCAACACGCTGCAGTCGCAGATGGCGAAGACCCAGAACCAGTTGTCGACCAACCGGCGCATGCTGACCGCCGCCGACGACCCGATCGCCTCGGCGCGCGCGCTGGAAGTGACGCAGTCGCAGTCGCTCAACACCCAGTACGCGACCAACCGCGGGAACGCGAACGATTCGCTGGCGCTGGTCGAAGGCGCGATCGGCGACGGCGCCGACCTGATCATGGACGTGCAGACCCTGGTGGTGCAGGCCGGCGGCGGCGCGCTGTCGAAGGACCAGCGCCTGATGATCGCGGCCGAGATCGAAGGGCGCATGCAGGACCTGCTGGGCGTGGCGAACCGGGCCGACGGCAACGGCAGCTACCTGTTCTCGGGCTACAAGGGCAGCACCATTCCCTTCGTCCAGACCGACAGCGGCGCGATCTACCAGGGCGACCAGGGCCAGCGCATGCTGCAGGTCGGTCCTTCGCGCTCGATCGCGATCAGCGACTCGGGCAACGCCATCTTCGAGAACAACCGCACCGGCAACGGCAGCACCCAGACCATCATGGTCGACGGCAACAAGGGCGGGGCGGTCGCCACCTCCGGCTCGGTGACCGACGCCAGCAAGCTGACCGGCCACAACTACACGCTGGAATTCAAGGTCAGCGGCAGCCCGGCCGTGACCACCTACAGCGTGACCGACGAGAGCACCACGCCGAAGAACGTGGTGCTGGCCGACGAGCCCTATGTCGCCGGCAAGCAGATCGCCTTCGACGGCACCTCGTTCACGATCACCGGCGCCCCGGCCGACGGCGACAAGTTCGAGGTCAAGCCGAGCCAGCGCGAATCGATCTTCACCACCATGACCAACCTGGTGACGGCCCTGCGCGAATCGGGCGACGACACCACCAGCCTGGCCACGCTGAACAACAAGCTCACGACCGCCAGCGAAGGCCTGAAGTCCTCGCTCGACAACATGCTGACCGTGCGCGCCTCGATCGGCTCGCGCATGAAGGAACTGGACTACCTGGAGGAATCGGGCGCCGACCTGGGCCTGCAGTATTCGGGCACCCTGTCGCGGCTGCAGGACCTGGACATCGTGAAGGCGATCTCGCAGTACGCGACCCAGCAGACCACGCTGGAAGCGGCGCAGAAATCGTTCAAGACGATGTCGGGGCTGTCGCTGTTCAACTACATCGGCTAAGCGCGCCCCGCTGTCGTAGGGTGGGTTCTCGAACCCACCGTGGCGGCCGTTGCGTTATCGCGCCGCGGCTTCCTGCCGCATCGACCGGTTTGCCCGCGTTTCTTCGGTAGCGTCCGCAATCGACCGTGGATTCAACTGTCGAGCTTGCGTACCTTTTCACGCGCCTGCTCCTCTGGCGTCAGCGGCACGAAAGGCCCTTGCATACGGCGCTTCAGATACCGCTCGCCATCCGGGGAATTGAAAGCCTTCCACAACCTGATGACGACATAGGCAATAACAACGACAGTGATCGTCAGACCAATTGCGCGTACGTTCATTGCTTTCTCCTCAGGTGTGCGGTTCAGGGAAAACGGACCTTTGAAACAAGCATAGCACGGTGTCAAGCTTGCAAGCTTTGGCCGTTCGGGAATTTCCGCCTTCGGCCGAAAGCCGACCTATGGAAGCACTGATTTATTCTGGCGCGAAGGAATCGGGCACGAAAAATGTGGCCGGCACGGCGTAAACCGGAGCGATACTGGGGTATCGCGAGGATTTACAACGCAGCAGGAAACATTTTCTCGTGGTCGAGACCGCCGCCATGAATAAATCAGTGCTTCCCTATGGCAGCGTCCGGTAACTATCCGAAGCGGACGGTTTTTAACGCTGAACGTTTGATGGCCAGGGCTTGCTGTCGTCGCGCGGTGGTGGGCCGAAAAGTTCGACTTCCCAAGCTTCGAACGGCGGTATGACCATGTACGTCGATCGCAGTGGCCACGGATGTATTGCGCAGCTCGATACTCAGCGTACCTTGCGTTGCTTGGCACACCGTCGCTGGAAAACTCGATAACGTTCGCAAAACGGCATAGGCCTGTTCCATCGTTTGAAAACGGTCAGAATTTTTGCTTGAGAGTCTCCTGCGGGTCGTAGCAGACGCTACTGAGGTACGCTCCTGGCCCAGGACGTGTAAAAACTCACGGACTGGCTCGGTAAGTCGAATTGTACTGCTCAAGGCATGTCCAGAACCTCTACAAGAACCTGCAGACTTTCTCCGGCAACCGCATCGATGCCAGTTCGCTGTCGCCAACTAAAAGTTTCTCTCAATCAGCCTTGAGTGAAAGCTGGGCGAACGTACGTACCGCTGGAGTCGTAAAGAGAAAGCTGTGGTCTAACGCTCGTCCATTAAGGAGATGACTATGACAACGAGACCAGTTGATCGCTTCAATTCAGTACGTCGTAGTTTCCTGCGCACGGGCCCGGCGCTTGCTGCCGCCCTCGCCCTGCCGGCGACGCCTGTACCGGCACAGACTGCCGGGCAATGGGTTGCCACCTGGGGGGCGGCCCCGGCCGGCCCTCCGCCCACGGCATCCACGATGAGTCTGTCGAACCAGACACTGCGCCTGATCGTCCATGCTAGCGTCGGTGGTAGCAGGGCACGCATTCGTGTGTCGAACCAGATGGGTTCCACAGCCTTGCGCATTGGCGCTGCCCGCATCGCCCAACGCGCCAGCGCCGCGACCCTAGTGGCCGGTACCGACCGCCAGCTGCTGTTTGGTGGCCGCACTTCGGTGACGATTCCGGCTGGCGCCGTCGTGTTCTCGGATCCGGTCAGCCTGAACGTGCCGCCCTTTGCCGACCTCGCCATCAGTCTGTATCTTCCAACGACGACGGCTGTCGCCACCCTGCATAATGCAGCGCTGCAGACGAGCTATGTCTCGACCGCTGGCGACCAGAGCGCCCGCTCGAGCCTGACAGTGTCGCGCAGTATCTCCACCTGGCCCTTCCTGACCGAGGTCGACGTCAGTGGAGCATATTCGGGCTTGACTGCGAGGGGCAGCGTGGTCGCTTTCGGCGACTCGATTACCGACGGGCAGGCGAGTACCGCCAACGCCAACCGACGTTGGCCAGACATGCTGGCGCGGCGACTGCAGCTAGAAGGCGGCGTAGCAGGGAATATCGGCGTAGCTAACCGCGGCATCAGTGCTAACTCTCTATTGAAGGATTATCCGACTGCAATGCTAGCTGGCCAGAAGGGGGTAGCCCGTTTCGACCGCGACGTGCTGGGCACGGCTGGAGTACGGTGGGCGATAGTGCTCATCGGGATCAACGACATCGTCTATAGCCCGGCGTCCAGCCCGGTCCCGGTTGACAGCCTTATCAACGGCCATCTGCAATTGGTAGCCAAGGCGCACGTGCAAGGCGTGCGTGCCATCGGTGCAACCCTTACGCCTTTTGAAGGCCAGGCTTATTACACGGCATCGCGCGAGAATGTGCGTAAGCGCTTCAATGACTGGATGCGCTCCAGTCGCGCCTATGATGCCGTGCTCGATTTCGACCAGCTACTGCGTGACCCGGTCCGTCCGACGCGGCTACGCACCACCTACGACAGCGGCGACCATCTGCATCCGAATAATGCCGGATACCAGGCGATGGCGCAGGCGGTGCCGCTGACACTCTTTATCTAGAGATCACTGAAGCGGGAGCGAGAGCGAGGGTACTGTCAACTTACCGAACCAACGAGGCGAATTGCAGGATCCGGGCCTGAAGTAGCGCGCCCAGACAGCAGGGCGTCACGGGTTACGCGTTGTTCGCTATACCGGTGACCTCATTCCAGAGCAAAAATGCCCGAGTACGGATGTGCCGGTAATGCTGCGCCGGCAAGCGGTTGCGCTGACAGCGGAAGGCGCTGCTGTTCATTCTGCACTCGCAATCCTGCCGGTTGAAACCGAGGACCAAGGCACGCTGAAAAGGCGCAGCGCTCAACCTCGTCATGATAATTTGATGGCATCTGCAAAATCTCTTTCTAATAAGGATGTATCGTGATTCGAGTAATAGCTTTTGGTCGATTGCGGACTTTGGCAGTGTCCGCTAACGACCCGAAGCGGAGGTACGAGAAGCAGTATTTTCAGAGGCTCTCGAGTGCCTGGAAAATCCGTGGCGATTCACCGTCTACCTCGTGGTCCTGGTGATGGCTTCCTTGAGCGAGCTGGACATGACACAGGCGCCCGTCGGGCTGATGCTGGCGGCCGGACTGTTCTATTCGCCGCTGGCCATGCTGGGGGTACCTGGCGCGCCGCCGGGTGAAACGCGGTTTCGACGAATAGGCGTGGACCAGGCCGGCCTACCGATAGAAGCTCGACGGCGGCACCCCGAAGTGGCGCCGGAACATCGCGGCGAAGGCGCTCTGGCTGGCGTAGCCGCAATCGAAGGCCACGTCGATGCCCTTCCTGCCCTGGGCCAGCTGCTCGAGCGCCGACAGGAGCCGGGCCTGTTCACGCCAGCGCGCGAAGGTCATGCCGGTCTCCCGCGAGAACAGGCGGTGCAGCGTCCGTTCTCCCATGCCGAGCGCCGCGGCCCAGTCGCGCGCCTGCGCCGGATTGCCGGGCTGCTCGATCAGCGACTGGCACAGGGACTTCAGCCTGGCGTCGAACGGCATCGGCAAGTGCAGGGGGATCGCGCTCGAGACGCTCAGCTCGTCGAGCAGCAAGCCGACCAGGCGCTGGTCGCGCGCGCCGAGGTCGCGGTCGAGCGGGATGCGCACCGCTTCCACCATCAGTTCGCGCAGCAGCGGCGAGACGTTGATGACGCAGGTCTGCCGGGGCAGGCCGGGCGCGGCCTGCGCGTCGATGTAGGCGGTACGCATCTCGACGTCGCCGGACATGATGACGTTGTGGCGCAGGCCGGCCACGATCCACAGGGCGCGGCTCGGGGGCACGACCCAGGAGCCGGCCTCCGAATGCACGATCATGACGCCCCTGATCGCGTACAGCAGCTGGCCGCGCGGGTGGGAATGCCAACCGGTCGCCGTTCCGGCGGGCAGGGTGTTTTCCATGGCGACCAGCGGCCGCGGGAGGTCGTGGAAGTCCTGGTGCCGGTTTCTTACGGGTGTCGCCATGGCAGGAACTCTACACCTTTTGGCAGATGAGCGCGAGACGGCCTTGCCCGGCGCGCCTACACTGGCGGGCTGGCGCTGCCTGCCCGCAGCTTTCGTTTTCCTTGCAACATACGTACGCAATACGTACGCAACATGTACGCAATACGTACGCAACACCGTCGCCCCATGACCACCAGGACTTCCATCGACAGCCCGGCCGCCGCTACCGTGATGCCGGCAGCCGGACAACCCAGCACCACCTTCTTTGCCGGCATCGTCGGAACGGCCGCCTTCGCGCACTTCCTGAACGACATGATCCAGGCCATGCTGCCCGCGATCTACCCGATGCTGAAAGGCCAGTTTGCGCTCAGCTTCGGCCAGATCGGCATGATCGGGCTGACCTACCAGGTCACCGCCTCGCTGCTGCAGCCCTGGGTCGGCCTGTATACCGACAAGCACCCGAAACCCTACCTGCTGCCGGCGGGGATGATGGTGACCCTGCTCGGCATCGCCCTGCTGGCCTTGGCCGGAAGCTTCCCGATGCTGCTGCTGGCGTCGGCCGTCATCGGCGTCGGCTCCGCCACCTTCCACCCGGAAGCCTCGCGTGTGGCGCGCATGGCCTCGGGCGGGCGCTTCGGCACCGCGCAGTCGGCCTTCCAGGTCGGCGGCAATTCCGGGTCGGCGATCGGCCCGCTGCTGGCGGCCGCCATCGTGATCCCGCATGGCCAGCCGGCGATCGCCTGGTTCATCGTGGCGGCGCTGGTCGCCGTCGCCGTGCTGCTGCGCCTGACCGGATGGACGCTGACGCACGGGCACGCCCAGCTGAAAGGCCTGGCGCGCAACCAGAAGGCAGGGCTGGGCCGGGCCGAGGTGATCCGCGCGGTGGCGGTCATCTGCGTGCTGATGTTTGCCAAATTCGTCTACATCGCCTCGTTCACCAACTACTTCACCTTCTACCTGATCCAGCGCTTCGCGCTGAGCGTCGAGCAGAGCCAGCTGTTCCTGTTCATGTTCCTGGCGTCGGTGGCGATCGGCACCTTCGCGGGCGGCCCGGTGGGCGACCGCATCGGGCGCAAGGCCGTGATCTGGATTTCCTTCCTGGGCGTGGCGCCGTTCGCGCTGGCCCTGCCGTATGCCAACCTGTTCTGGACCGCGGTCCTGGCCGGCATCGTCGGTTTGGTGATGTCCTCGGCCTTCTCGGCGCTGGTGGTCTACGCGCAGGAAGCCGTGCCCGGCCGCGTGGGCCTGGTGTCGGGGCTGATGTTCGGTTTGATGTTCGGCATCGGCGGCATCGGCGCCGCCGGGCTGGGGCAGCTGGCCGACCACAACGGCATCGTCTGGGTCTATGGCTTGACGTCCTTCCTGCCGCTGCTGGGGCTGGCGACGGCGCTGCTGCCGGAGACGCGCAAGTAATTGCAGCCTCAGCGCAGCCTCAGCGCAGGCTCAGCGCAGCCTCAGCGCAGGCTCAGCG
>DNCF01000399.1:16469-16592 GCA_003484545.1 Massilia sp.
AGCCTCAGCGCAGGCTCAGCGTGCGGGACGCAGCGGGCAATCCGCCCCCAGGTCGTCCAGCTTGATTGCCAGCGCGGCGCGCAGGGCGGCCAGTCCGGCGATGCGCGCGTCGATGTCGTCCAT
>DNCF01000425.1:0-252 GCA_003484545.1 Massilia sp.
AAGGTCATCATGCGCTGGCTGGCGCCCCGCGGCGGCGCGCTCGACTTCCGCGAGCACGCGATCCCCCATCCCGGCAAGCCGTATCCGGTGGCGGTGGCGCTGGGCGCCGACCCGGCGACCATCCTGGGCGCGGTGACGCCGGTGCCGGACGCCTTGTCCGAATACCAGTTCGCCGGCCTGCTGCGTGGCCAGCGCACGACGCTGACCAAGGCCATCGGCAGCGAGCTGCGCGTGCCGGCGTCCGCCGAGATC
>DNCF01000425.1:428-2778 GCA_003484545.1 Massilia sp.
CCACACCGGCTATTACAACGAGCAGGACAGCTTCCCGGTGTTCACGATCGACCGCATCACCATGCGCCGCGACCCGATCTATCACTCGACCTACACCGGCAAACCGCCCGACGAGCCGGCCGTGCTGGGCGTGGCGCTGAACGAGGTGTTCATCCCGCTGCTGCAGAAGCAGTTCAGCGAGATCACCGACTTCTACCTGCCGCCGGAAGGCTGCAGCTACCGCATGGCCGTGGTGCAGATGAAGAAGCAGTACGCCGGCCACGCCAAGCGCGTCATGTTCGGGGTCTGGAGCTTCCTGCGCCAGTTCATGTATACCAAGTTCATCGTCGTGGTCGACGAGGACGTCGACGTGCGCGACTGGAAGGAAGTGATCTGGGCGATCACGACCCGGGTCGACCCGACCCGCGACACGGTATTGGTCGATAACACGCCGATCGACTACCTCGACTTCGCCTCGCCGATCAGCGGCCTCGGCAGCAAGATGGGCATCGACGCCACCAACAAGTGGCCGGGCGAGACCAACCGCGAATGGGGCACGCCGATCGCGATGACGCCGGAGGTGAAAACCCGGGTCGACGCGATCTGGCAGCAGCTGGGGTTGTAGTTCCCTTCGGCACCGGTGCGTCGTGCCGGGCCGGGTCGCGCTAGACTCGGGTTTCGTCCACGATTCGAACACGACGCACATGGAGGCCCGATGAAGATCCTGATGGTGCTGACCTCGCACGACCAGCTCGGCGACACCGGCAAGAAGACCGGCTTCTGGCTGGAAGAGTTTGCCGCGCCTTATTATGTGTTCAAGGATGCCGGCGCGCAGCTCACGCTGGCCTCGCCCAAGGGCGGCCAGCCGCCGCTCGATCCGAAGAGCGACGAGCCGGACGCGCAGACCGAGGCCACCCGCCGTTATCGCAGCGACCCGGCGGCGCAGCAGGCGCTGGCCAATACCGTGCCGCTCGCGAGCGTGAAGGCCGAGGATTTCGACGCCGTGTTCTATCCCGGCGGCCATGGCCCGCTCTGGGACCTGGCGCAGGACGCCGATTCGATCCGCCTGATCGAGGCCATGGTCGCCGCCGGCAAGCCGGTCGCCGCGGTCTGCCACGCGCCGGGCGTGCTGGGCCGCGTGAAAGGCGAGGGCGGCGCGCCCCTGGTGCAGGGCAAGCGCGTGACGGGTTTCACGAATACCGAGGAGGCGGCGGTCGGGCTCACCGATGTGGTGCCCTTCCTGGTCGAGGACATGCTGGTGAAGAACGGCGGCCAGTACAGCAAGGCCGCGGACTGGGCGCCTTATGTGGTCACCGATGGCCTGCTGGTCACGGGGCAGAATCCGGCGTCGTCGGAGCCGGGTGCGCAGGCCTTGCTGGCCCTGCTGAACCAGCGTTCCTGAACGCCTTGCATTTCCGGCCCCAAAAACAATGGGGTCGGGTATAATGTGGGCTGGCGGGCCCCTGCGCATTGTGGCATGGTTTACCTGGTCAGGTCGGGAACGAAGCAGCCAAAGCCGTTCACCGCAAGTGCCGCAGATCAGGCTCGCCTCCTTCGCTTTCCTCTCTTTCTCCCCCTTCAAGTCGTTTTTCGAAGCACGCGTCAGTGCCGGCATCCGTACGTCCGACATAAGTTTGTCCAATTAAACAATTGTTTCTTTGCGACACCTTTCGGATGCGAGTTTGCTGAGCGTCTCCTTTTCTTACCGTCCGGTTCCGGCGTAAATATATCTCTGCTTTAATCTTTCTTCTCTCTAATAAATATTGCCTGGAGCCGAGAAGATGATCCACCCCCACGTCGACCAAGCCTTGCGCGGCAATGCGCGCCAGGCCGACCGCCTGATGATCCTGATCCTGTGGGCGATGCTGGTCGTCGCGCTGGCCCTGTCCGGCATGCACGATACGCTCGGTTGGGCGCTTGCCGTCGGCATTCCGGCGGCGCTGCTGCCGACCCTGCTGGTCATGACGGCGGGCGGTTCGCGCCTGACGCGCATGACGAACGCGGTGGCGCTGATCGTCATGTGCGCGCTCCACATCCACCAGGGCGGTGGGCGCGACGAGCTGCATTTCGGCCTGTTCGTGGCCCTCGCTTTCCTGCTGTGCTACCGCGACTGGTCGGTGATCGCGGTCGCGGCCGGGGTGACGGCGCTGCACCACTTGTCCTTCAATTATCTGCAGGAGCTGGGCTACGGCGTGCGCTGCCTGGTGCAGCCGGGGCTTGCCATCGTGCTGGTGCATGCCGGCTACGTGGTCGCCGAGACGGTCGTGCTCTGCTACCTGGCGCTGCTGCTGCGGCGCGAGGCCGTGCAGGCGGCGGAGCTGCGCGTGGGTATCGCCGCGCTGCAGGGCGAAGGCGGGGCGATCGACCTGCG
>DNCF01000427.1 GCA_003484545.1 Massilia sp.
ATGTCCCTGTGCTGAACAGGTGCCCACCCTACGGTCGCAGTCCAGGGTTCGAATTACGCCTTCAACGCGCCCAGATCTAGTTCAACCCAAGTCGGCACGTGGTCGCTCGGCTTCTCGCGCCCGCGCACGGCGTGGTCGGTGCCCGCGGCGCGCAGGGCCGGCGCCAGGGTCGGGCTGAGCAGCAGGTGGTCGATGCGCAGCCCGGCGTTGCGGCCGTAGGCATTGCGGAAGTAATCGTAGAAGGTGTAGATCACCTCGTCCGGGTGCATGGCCCGCAGCGCGTCCAGCCAGCCCTGGTTGATCAGGCGATGGAAGGCCGCCCGGCTTTCCGGGCGGAACAGCGCGTCGTCGACCCAGCGTTCGGGCTTGTAGACGTCGAGCTCGGTCGGCATGACGTTGTAGTCGCCGGCGATCACGACCGGCGCGCCGGTGTCGATCAACTGCTGGGCGCGCGCGATCAGGCGCTCGAACCAGGCCAGCTTGTAGTCGAACTTCGGCCCCGGCGCCGGGTTGCCGTTCGGTAGATACAGCCCGCAGATCACGATGTCGTTCACCACCGCCTCCAGGTAGCGGCTCTGCTCGTCGCTCGGGTCGCCCGGCAGGCCGCGCGTGACCTCGACCGGGTCGACGCCGCGGGCCAGGATCGCCACCCCGTTCCAGCTCTTTTGTCCCTGCCAGATCGCGCCGTAGCCGGCGGCGTTGATTTCCGCCAGCGGGAAGCGTTCCTGGGGCGCCTTCAGTTCCTGCAGGCAGGCAACATCCGGTTTGGTTTCTTCCAGCCACTGGAGCAGGGCGCCGAGGCGGGCGCCGATGCCGTTGACGTTGAAAGTGGCGACACGCATGGTTTCTCCGATGTGATGAGCTGACGTTGATGGGCTGACGTAGTTGTAACGCAGGGCGTCCCCAGCCGGCGCACGGCAGTAGCCGCTTTCATGCGGCGCGGGTGAGGAGGTGAGGGCGCGCACGTTCCTGCTGAGCGTGCGACCAAAAAATTACAAAAAAGATATTATTCGATTTTACACACCACCCATCGGAGATGCTCATGTACAAAAACACCCTGCGCGCCCTCACTGCTTCCCTGCTGCTGGCCGCCACGGCCCAGGCGTCGGCAGGCGGCTGGGTCACCAAACCCCTGGAAATCGAGGGCGTGCTGGTCGAGGCTGTCGGTCCTGCGAATCGCTGCCTGTCGAAATTCGGCGGCACCATCAGCGGCCACGGCGAGAGCGCACTGATGGGCAAGGTGGTCTTCATCGCAACCGACTGCATCACCCCGGTCGGCCCGCTGTTCAACTTCAGCAACGGCAAGTTCATCGTCATGACGACTTCCGGCGACCAGATCTTCGCCAACTACAGCGGCCAGTTCGTCCCGACCGGCGAGGGCAGCAAGTACGTGTTCTCGGGTGCGTCCTTCCAGGTCACCGGCGGCACCGGCAAGTACGCGATGATCACCGGCGGCGGCACCCTGACCGGCGGCGAAGACATGGCGACTGGCGCCGGCAACATCAAGCTGTCCGGCCGCGTGCTGTACCTCCAGAAGTAATCGGCAGGCGTCGCGCCGCGGGCCGGGCACGCCGCTAGCGCCGTCCCTGCGCCGGCGTCACCAGCATCAGGCGTGCGCCAGGCGACTTGGTACGCGCCTTCAGCCACTCCTGGGCGCGCTGCAGCTCCTCCGGCTTGAGCGCGCGCTTGCAGCGGGCGCTCAGGATCGGCACTTGTTGCGGGCTGCCGTCCTCGGCGGCGGTCACCACCACGTTCCCCACCAATACGTCGGTGCAGTCCGGATACTGCGCGGTCAGCTCGGCGGCGATGTCGGTGGCGGTCCTGTCCCAGGCGGCGCGCCGCGCCAGCTGCTCGCGCAGTTCGGCAATGGTGGCGTCGCGTTCGCGCAGCCCGTTCTGGGTGTCGCGGAAGATTTCCGCAAGAATATCCGCCTTCAGGCTGGTCACGTCGACCCGGCTGTCCTCGGCCTGGTGCACCACCAGCCGCGCCCCGGCCAGGCCGGCGCCGGCAAGCCGTTTCTCGATCGCGGCGATGGCTTCGGCCGGCATGCGCGCGCCGACCAGGGTCAGCTCGATCTTGCGCTCCAGCGCCGACAGATTGGTATCGACCACGTGGGTCTGGGCGCCATGGAATTCCTGGCGCACGAATTGGCGGGCCCGGCTGTCGAACACTTCGTTGTCGACCAGCTGGATCGCCAGGTAGATGCTGGGCAGGGCGGTCAGGGTCACCACCGCGATCAGGGTGCGCTTGACGCGGCGCTCGACGCGCGGGTCGACGAACTTGCGGTGCGGCAGGCGGAGATATTCGATCACGATCACGGTCGAGGCCGCGATGAAGACGCAGTTGATCGAGAACAGGTAGAAGGCGCCGCCGAACATGGCCCAGTCGCCGTTGGCCAGGCCGTAGCCGGCCGTGCACAGCGGCGGCATGAGGGCGGTGGCAATCGCCACGCCCGGGATCACGTTCGACTTTTCGCGGCGGGTGATGCCGATGATGCCGGCCAGGCCGCCGGCCAGGGCGATCAGCACGTCCCAGAGGGTGGGCGTGGTGCGCGCCAGCAGTTCGGACTGGGCTTCCTGCAGCGGCGTCAGCAGGAAGTACAGGGTCGAGGTGGCCAGGCTGATGCCGGCCGCGATGCCCAGGTTCAGCAGCGAGCGCCGGATCAGCGGGAAATCGAAGATGCCGATGCCGTAGCCGATGCCGACGATCGGCCCCATCAGCGGCGAGATCAGCATCGCCCCGATGATCACCGCCGTCGAGTTCGTGTTCAGGCCGATCGACGCCACCAGGATCGCGAACATCAGGATCCAGGGCGTGGCGCCGCTCAGTTCGACCCCGGCGCGGATGCTGGTGTCGATGACGTCGTCGTCGGCCTTGTCGTGCAGCAGGCTGAAGCGATGCTGGACTTTCGGCGGTTCCACCTGCGGCGTCGAGGTGGAAGGCTGGGATTTGAGCCCCGGTTCGGTCAGGCTCATGCCTGGCCCCGCGCCGCGGTCAGCGGAAAGGTTCGTACAGTGCCGGTCATGCGTGCTCCTTGCGTGCGCGTCCGATCGCAGGGCGCGCTGGTCCGAAAGCGTGGATTGTTGCCCAAAGTCTCATGTTTGTACAAATCTATTTGGTCTCGTTGCCATCGTGGACGCACGCGATCCCGTCGGCACGGCCCGGAAACAGCTTTATTACATGCATTTGCACAAATGGAATTGCTAATTCATGAAGGGCGGGTTAGTCTTGCGGATGGGCCCGTGCGGCCCGATTCCCACCCCCATACCGTAGTCGAAAGCAGTCGATGAGCAGGATAGATCCGGGCACCCAGCCACCGGAAGACGGCGAACCGGCGCCGCGCAAGAGCGTGCGCGGGCACGATTGGCGCCACGCGATGCGCAGCGAATTCTCCGACTGGCAGCTCTGGTGGGCCCGGGCCGTGATGGTTGCGCTGGCGGTGATCTCGGGCCTGGTGATCGTCGGCTTCACCGCGCTGGCCGAAGTTGCCTACGACCTGTTCGCGCAGCTGCGGTCCCGCTGGTGGTGGAGCCCGCTGCTGTGG
>DNCF01000428.1:0-196 GCA_003484545.1 Massilia sp.
GGCCTGGTCGCCGTGCTGTTCGCGCTGATGGTGTTCTGGACGCCTGTGCTTGGGCGCATTTTCCACGGCACGCCGATCGCCCCGCGCACCTGGGGCGCCGGCGCGGTCGCCACCGCCGGCGTGGCCTTGCTGTTCTACCATTCGATCGCCCAGGCCTGGCGCGACCTGCAAATGGGCGGCAGCGGCCACTTCCTGC
>DNCF01000428.1:308-2509 GCA_003484545.1 Massilia sp.
CGGCAGCGGCCACTTCCTGCTGGGCGTGATCCTGGCCCTGGCGGCGACGATCGCCAGCTCGGCCGGCAGCATCGTGGTCGGCAAGGTGCGCGAGCACTCCACCAACGTCATGCTCACCACCGCCTGGTCGATGCTCTGGGGCACCCTGCTGGTGGTGCTCTACGTGCTGGCCACCGGACAACGCTTCGTCGCGCCGCCGACCCTCTCGTACACGCTGGGATTGCTGTACCTCGCCTTCTTCGGCTCGGTGATCGCCTTCCTTGCCTATTTCACGCTGATCGCCCGCATCGGGCCGCAGAAGGCGGTCTACATCGGCGTCATTACGCCGGTACTGTCGGTGCTGCTGTCGATCAAGCTCGAACACTACCGCCCGGGTCCCGTCGAGTTCCTGGGCATGGTGCTGTGCCTGGCCAGCGTGGCCTGGGCCCTGCGCGCACCCGCAGCCAAACCGGTGCAGAACGACATTTTGAACAACGCCATCGAAACCCCATGACCTCTGCCACACATTTTTCCATTCGCCCCGCCGAGCCGGCCGACATCACCCATATCCACTCGATGATCGTCGAGCTGGCCGTGTTCGAGAAACTCGAACACATGGTGGTGGCCACCGAGGAGCTGCTGCACGAAGGCCTGTTCGGCACGAAACCCTCGTGCGAAGCCATCGTCGGCGAGGAAAACGGCGAAGTGGTCGCCTTTGCTCTGTTCTTCCATAACTTCTCGACCTTCCTGACCAAGAAGGGCCTGTACCTGGAAGACCTGTACGTGCGCCAGTCGCACCGCGGCAAGGGCTACGGCACCCAGCTGCTGGCGCGCCTGGCCCAGCTGGCCGTGGAGCGCAACTGCGGCCGCTTCGAATGGTCGGTCCTCGACTGGAACGAGCCGGCCATCCATTTTTACCAGGCGATGGGCGCCCAGATCCTGCCGGACTGGCGCATCTGCCGCGTCACCGGCGAATCGCTCGACCACCTGGCCCGCCGCGCTTTGTAATCGGCAAAGAAAAACCCACGGGACCGTTCGGTGCCGTGGGCGAACCCATTTTTTAGGATGGGGAGGGGAGAGTGGATATCAACGACTTCAATATAGCCGGGCAGAGTCGCTGACTGTGGTGGTTCTTACAATTGCTTACCTCTCTTACGGATTCCACTGAAGCTAATAATTACCCAGCTGGAATCTGGGGATTTGAGGAGCCTCAAGCCTTGTGCCGTGGTGTGGCACGATTGAGTTATCACAAAAGCAATGCATGGGCGGCGTCGACAATGTGCTCTCCGCACAAAGGGCAAACCCATGAAATTGAGCCTCAAACCGATCAGGACGCGGCTATACAAGGCCTGGCTGCGTTCCCGTCTCGATCACTACACGCGCAGCCTGCACGCCATTGCGGCGCAGCGCGAAAACGACTTCCACGCCGAGCGCATGCTGCACCGGGCGGTGTCAAGGACCAAGGCGAAGCTGCAGTCGCTTTGAACAAGGCCTGCGTCATGTGGGGATCATGAAGCGCCGCGCCTGCTCATCGTTCGCGCGCGGGTATGGCGTGTCCACCCTACAACTGCGTTGCAGTTGTTCGAATGCGGGACCGCGTGGGTTCAAGAACCCACCCTACGAATCTGTTCGAATGCCGAACTGCGTGGGTTCAAGAACCCACCCTACGAATCAGGCGTGCTGGGTTGGGATTCGAGTTGCCATTGTTCCAACGCTCGACCGCGTGGACACAGGTGTCCACGCGGTGCGCAGTGTCTGGCTCGCGCTGCGTCCATCACCGCACGATGCGATGACGCGTCGTTTTCCAAGCCGATCAAAAACTGGCCGGCAGCCCGGCGTCGCGCTCGCGCATCACGCCGCCATTGACCACGGCCTGGCAGGGATTGAAGCCGATCGCATAGGCCAGCTCTCCCGGGCGGGCAATGTCCCACAGGGCGAAATCGGCGCGCTTGCCGACTTCGAGCGTGCCGACGCGGTCCTGGATGCCGAGCGCGCGCGCCGCGTGCACGGTGGCGCCCTGCAGCGCTTCGCGCGGGCTCAGGCGCCACAGCGTGCAGGCCATGTTCATCGCCAGCAGGATCGAGCTCAGGGGCGAGGTGCCGGGATTGCAATCGGTCGACACCGCCATCGGCACGCCGGCCGCGCGCAGGTCTGCGACCGGCGGCATCTGCGTCTCGCGCAGGAAGTACCAGGCGCCCGGCAGCAGCACCGCCACGGTGCCG
>DNCF01000058.1:0-366 GCA_003484545.1 Massilia sp.
GCCCAGCACCACCGCGCCGCAGGCGATGCGTACCGTCGGCAGGCGCAGCCAGCCGCGCAGGCGCGCGCCAAGCAGGCCGAGCGCCAGCATCATCGGCAGGGTGCCGAGCCCGAAGGCCAGCATGGTCAGCGCGCCCGAGGCGGCCGAGCCGCTCAGCATGGCCGTCACCAGGACGCTGTACACCATCGCGCACGGAAGCCAGCCCCAGAGGGCGCCCGCCGCGGCCATGCGGCCCGGCGTGTCGGGCGGGCCGATGCGTTTCAGTTGCGGCTGCACGCGGCGCCACAACCACTGCCCTGCCCGCTCGACGTGGGCGATGCCGGACCAGGCGCCCATCAGGTACAGGCCCATGGCGGCCAGCATCAG
>DNCF01000058.1:692-3117 GCA_003484545.1 Massilia sp.
GCCCATGGCGGCCAGCATCAGGTTCGCGAGCCAGTACGCGCCGGCCTGCAGCAGGGGCAGGCTTGAAAGCGCGCCGGCGCCTTCGGCGATGCCACCGGCAAGCGCGCCGGCCGTCATGTAGCTGGCGATGCGCCCGAGGTTGTAGGCGGCGACGTTGACGGCGGCCGGCGCGGCGGCCACCGGATGCAAAGCGATGGTTGTGGCGCCTGCGCCCGGACGGCGCGGCGCGAACGACAGCGCGCCGACGATGCCGCCGCACATGCCGGCGCAATGGACGCTGCCGAGCAGGCCGACCACGAATACCGGGAACAGGCTGACGTTCATCGATTACACGGTGCGCGAATAACGCGGCGTCGTGCGCGGCAAGGTCGCCGGCACCGCCAGGTAGCGGTCGAACACCATGCAGACGTTGCGGATCAGGAGGCGTCCACGCATCGTCACCGAGATCCAGTCGCCGTCGATGGTCAGGAGGCCGTCGCGCTCGAGGTGGCGCAGCACCGCCATCTCGGCCGCGAAGTACTGGCCGAAGGCGATCGGGAAGGCCTGCTCGATGGCGGAGATCGACAGCTCGAACTGGCACATCAGCTTCTGGATCACGGTGCGGCGCAGCAGGTCGTCCATGCCCAGCGCGATGCCGCGCACGACGGGCAGTTCGTTGTTGTCCAGCGCCTCGTAATATTCTTCCAGCGTCTTGGCGTTCTGGCTGTAGGTGGCGCCGACGGCGCCGATGGCCGACACCCCGCAGGACACCAGGTCGGCGTCGGCGTGGGTCGAATAGCCCTGGAAGTTGCGGTGCAGGCGGCCCTGGCGCTGGGCCACGGCCAGGTCGTCGTCCGGCTTGGCGAAATGGTCCATGCCGATGTAGACGTAGCCGGCATCGGTCAGGCGCTCGATGCACAGCGCCAGCATGGTCAGCTTCTCGTTCGACGAGGGCATGTCGGCGTCGAGGATCCGGCGCTGCGGCTTGAACACGTGCGGCAGGTGGGCATAGTGGTAGATCGAGATGCGGTCCGGGCTGGCATCGATCACCTTCTCGATGGTGACGGCCATGCTTTCCAGGCTTTGCTTCGGCAGCCCGTAGATCAGGTCGATGCTGATCGAGCGGAAGCCGGCCTCGCGCGCGGCGCCGATGATGGCGCGCGTCTCCGCTTCGGGCTGGACGCGGTTGACCGCCTTCTGCACCTCCGGGTCGAAGTCCTGCACGCCCAGGCTGATGCGGTTGAAACCCTGGCGGCGCAGGCTGTGCACGCGTTCGCTGGACACCGTGCGCGGATCGACCTCGATCGAATATTCGCCGATCTCGTCCGGCGCGAATTTGAAGCTGCGGCGCAGGTGGGCCATCAGCTCGCCCATCTGCTCGTCGCTCAGGTAGGTCGGCGTGCCGCCGCCGAAGTGCAGCTGCTCGACTTCGTTCATGCCGGCGAACAGCCCGGACTGCATCGTGATCTCGCGCTTCAGGTAGCCGAGGTAGGTCGCGGCCTTTTCGCGGTTCCTGGTGACGATCTTGTTGCAGGCGCAGTAGTAGCAGACCGTGTCGCAGAAGGGGATGTGCAGGTAGAGCGAGAGCGGGCGCGCGCCGCCGCGGGTGCGGACCGCGGCGACGGCGTGCAGGTAGTCGCGGTAGTTGAAGCGGTCGTCGAAGCGGTCCGCCGTCGGGTAGGAGGTATAGCGCGGGCCGTTCTTGCCGAGGCGCTGGATGAGCTCGGGGTCGAATTCGACGGATTTGGCGGCCACGGCGGGCGGGATGCGCTTGGGCGCGAACGAAATTTCCTGGTGAAGCATGTTGAGTGACTCCTGCTGCCTGCCGGGCCGCACGGCGCGGCACAGCTCGATGGCAGGAGTCTATTGATGCACGTCGGCAAAATCCTTGACTTGCATCAAATCTGGCGGAAGCAGGAGGAGGTCCGTGCGCGCGGCACCGTCCTGTCCCCGCCTGGGCGGGGCATCGCTCCCCTATTCCCGGCCCAGCTTGAACACCGACAGCGCCTGCCCCAGCTGCGCCGCCTCTTCCGCCACGTTCGCCGAGGCGCTGGCCGACTGCTCGACCAGCGCCGCATTCTGGCGCGTGATCGCATCGAGTTCGGCCATCGCCGCGTTCACCTGGGCGATGTCGCCGCCCTGGGCGCGGCTGGCCAGCGTGATGTCGTGCATGATGGTCGCCGCCTGCTGCACCGAGGTGACCACCTCGCGCATGGTCTGGCCGGCTTCGCCCACCAGCGCGTTGCCCTGGCCGACCTTGTGCACCGAGTCGTCGATGAGGGCCTTGATTTCCTTGGCGGCGCCGGCCGAGCGCTGGGCCAGGCTGCGCACTTCGCCGGCGACGACGGCAAAGCCGCGCCCCTGCTCGCCGGCACGGGCCGCTTCGACCGCCGCGTTCAGCGCCAGGATGATGGTCTGGAAGGCAATGTCGTTAATCAGCTTGGTG
>DNCF01000342.1:0-126 GCA_003484545.1 Massilia sp.
TGCAGCGCCGGGTTCATGTCCGAACGTACCGACCAGTTGTAGTCGTAGTAGCCAGGCGTGGTGTAGAACACGCGCACGGTTTTCGGATCGACCTTGTTCGCTTCGACCAGCTTTTCCCAGACCGAG
>DNCF01000342.1:343-2872 GCA_003484545.1 Massilia sp.
GAAACGCGTTTCAGGTCGGTGTCCGGATTGATCTTCGCGCCCAGCAGGAAGGAGCGCGGCATCAGGTGGCCCGAGGTCGACGATTCCGAACCGAACGAGAGGGTCTTGCCGCGCAGGTCCTCGAGCTTGTGGATGCCCGGGTTGGTGGTGATGAACACCGAGCGGAATTTCTCGTCCTCGGCGCGCTGCACCAGCGGCGTCACCTGCCCCTTGCTGCGCACGTTGGCCTGCACGAAGGTGAAGCCGCCGAACCAGACCATGTCGAGTTTCTTGTTGATCAGGCCTTCGACCGAGGCGGCGTAGTCGGTCACCGGGGTGAACTCGACCTTCAGGCCGGTGGCCTTGGCCAGGTAGTCGCCCAGCGGCTTGAACTTGCGCTGCAGTTCGGTCGGCGCTTCGTCGGGAATCGCCGAGACCTTCAGCACGCCGGGCGTGTTCTGGGCCGAGGCGCCGGGGGCGGCGAACAGCAGGGCGGCGGCCGTGGACGCGGCCAACAAGGATTTCAAAGTCGACAGTGGGGACATTTTGGCTTTCTTATTGATCGAAGCAAGGAAAACGGACGGCCTGCACGCTTGGCGGCAGGCGAACGCGGAAGATTTGGACGTTCCGCTATGATAGCAAAAACGGCAACACCTCCCAGGCCAGGGCGCATGGTGCGCCGCGGCGGCACGAATGATAAACCTTATGATGACGTCTTGCACGACCGAGAAGATCGAAACCGTTGCCAGCGCTCATGTTCCCGCCGAGCTGTACGACGGCCTGAACGCCCGCCAGGCAAGCATTTCGCCGAAATTCCTGTACGACGCACTCGGCTCGAAACTGTTCGAGGCGATCTGCGAGCTGCCGGAATACTATCCGACCCGCACCGAGGCCGGCATCTTCGCGCGCCACGGCGCAGAGATCGCGCGCGTGGCCGGCCAGGGCGCCACCCTGATCGACCTGGGTGCGGGCAACTGCGCCAAGGCGGCCTCGCTGTTTCCGCTGCTGCGCCCGCGCCAGTACGTGGCGGTGGACATTTCCAGCGAATTCGTCAGCGACGCCCTGGCGCGCCTGCGCCAGCGTTTCCCCGCCATCGAAATGCAGGCCCTGGGGCTGGACTTTTCCAACCGGCTCGACCTGCCCGCCAGCGTGCACGCGCAGCGCCGCCTGTTCTTCTATCCCGGCTCCTCGCTGGGCAACTTCACGCCGCCCGAGGCGCGCGCCTTCCTGCGCCGCCTGCGCCGCCAGTGCGGGCCGGACGGCGGCCTCCTGATCGGGATCGACCTGGCCAAGGACAAGGCCGTGCTCGATGCCGCCTACGACGACGCGCTGGGCGTGACGGCCGCCTTCAACCTGAACGTGCTGCGCCACGTGAACGCGCTGCTCGGCGCCGACTTCGACATCCGCGCCTGGCGCCACGTCGGCTTCTACAACGAAGCGCTGGGGCGGGTCGAGATGCACCTGGAAGCGCGCAGCGCGCAGCGGGTGCGCTGGCCAGGCGGCGGGCGCGACTTCGCGGCCGGCGAGCGCATCCACACGGAAAACAGCTACAAATACCGCCAGGCCGACGCCATCGGCCTCCTGGAACAGGCCGGCTTCGAAGCCAGCCGCGTATGGACCGACCCGCAGCGCTGGTTCGCCGTCATCCACGCCCAGGCGACGGCCGCGGCCGAGTAGGGAGGCGCGATGGAGCAGCTCGATTTCAACGCCGTTCGCCAGCGCTCGCTGCACCTGGCCGAACCCCTGTCGAGCGAGGACTGCTGCGCCCAGTCGATGCCCGACGCCAGCCCCATCAAGTGGCACCTGGCCCACACCACCTGGTTCTTCGAGACCTTCATCCTCGAAGAGGTCGAGGACGGTTTCGCGCCTTTCCACCAGGCCTACCGGGTGCTGTTCAATTCCTATTACAACGGCGTCGGTGCGAAGCACCCGCGGCCCCAGCGCGGCTTGCTCACGCGTCCTGCGCTGAGCGAGGTGCGGGCCTACCGGCAGGACGTCGACCGCAGGATGGCGCAATTGCTGGCACGGCGTGGCGGCGACGCGCAGTTGGCGGCGCTGGTCCAGCTCGGCCTGCAGCACGAACAGCAGCACCAGGAGCTGATGCTCACCGACCTGAAGCACCTGCTGGCCCAGAATCCCCTATGCCCGGCCTATGTCGACGAGCCGCTCGGCGCCGCCGCCGCGCCCGGAGCGCTGGCGTGGATCCGCTGCGAGGGCGGCCTGGCCGAGATCGGCCACGACGGCCGCGGCTTCTGCTTCGACAACGAACTGCCGCGCCACCGTGCCTATCTTGCGCCGTTCGAGATCGCTTCGCGCCTGGTGACGAACGGCGAATACCTGGAATTCATCGAGGCCGGCGGCTACCGCGACCCGAACCTGTGGCTGGCCGAAGGCTGGGACAAGGTCGTGGCCGGCGAGATCGCGCAGCCGCTCTACTGGGGTCGGCAAGATGACGGCACCTGGCACGAGTTCACCCTGCACGGCCTGTTGCCGCTGGATGCGGCGCGGCCGGCGACCCACCTGTCGTTGTACGAGGCCGACGCCTATGCG
>DNCF01000295.1:0-15554 GCA_003484545.1 Massilia sp.
GCGTGGACTTGCCCGAGCCGCTGCGCCCGACCACCGCCAGCGTGGTGCCGGGTGCGATGCGCAGGCTGAGGTCGACCAGCACCGGGCGCGCGGGTTCGTAGTGGAAGCCGACGTGCTCGAACACGACTTCGCCGGCGCCCAGGCGCAGCGGCGGCGCGTCCGGCGCGTCGCTGATCTCGGGACGCTCGCGCAACAGTACGAACAGGCGCTCGGTGTTGACCCAGGCGTCGCGCGCCTCGCGGTAGACGAAGCCGAGGGCGTTGAGCGGCAGGCAGACCTGCAGCGCGTAGGCATTGATCAGGACCAGGTCGCCCACGCTCATGCGGCCGGCCATGACGGCCTGCCCGGCCAGCAGCATGATCGCGCCCACGCCCACCGCGATGACGGCGCTCTGGCCCACGTGCAGGCTGAACAGGGCGCGCTGGTTGCCGGCCCCGGCCTCGCGCCAGTCGCGCATGATGGCCGCGAAGCGCTGCGCCTCGAGCGCCTCGTTGGTGAAGTACTTGACCGTGTCGTAGTTGATCAGGCTGTCGGCCAGGCGCCCCTTGGCCGTCGAGTCCAGCTTGTTGACGCGGCGCTGGTAGACCACGCGGCGCGCCGTGAACACCAGCGTGAAGCCGGCATACAGGAGGAAGGTGACGAGGATGATGCCGGCGAAGCCGGCCGCGTAGCGGCTGAGCATGATGGCCAGCACCAGGCCGATCTCGACCAGGGTGGGCACGATGGTGAACAGGCCGACGCCGAGCAGGAAGGCGATGCCGCTGGTGCCGCGGTCGATGTCGGGCAGCAGGCTGCCGAGCTTGCGCCGCGCGTGGAAGCGCGGACCGAGCGCATGCAGGTGGGCAAAGGTTTTCTGCGCGTAGGCCGACACGGCGGCCAGCGTCACGCGCGCGAACAGCAGGTCGCGCCATTCGTTGAACAGCGTCGACGAAAAACGCAGCAGGGCATAGCCGACGAGGAGATGAACAGGCAACTGCGCCGGCAGCTGGGCGGGCAGGCCGCCTTGCGGGAAGGCGTCGATGATGCGCTTGAGCAGCAGCGGCACCGCCACCGTCGCGAGCTTGGCGACCAGCAGCAGGACCACGGCCGCGACGATGCGCCAGCGGTAGCGCGCGAGCACCTGCCACAGCTCGGCGCTGATGCGTGTGTCCGCTGGCTTGTGGTCGGCGCTGCCCGTCATCGCTCGCGTCCTTTGGTGGCCTCACCGTTGGACCGCGCAAGCGCACGGCCATCGCGTTCGATTGCTGTGATGGCTCAAATACTGCTCGGTTATTTCCAGAAGCTTGCCAAGCGGTACGAAATGCATGGCCGCGACCCGTGCCGCAACCGGGCCAAGCCGGTCCGCGCGTCCGGCAAGCTCAGGCCCGGATCAGGGCGCGGACAGGTGTCATGGGCCGGAAGCGGCAGCGTGAGGGCGCCGCGATGTTTCTCAGCTTGAGAAGGATTTGTCCTACATCGGACTGCAGAAAAACCGGGGAGGAAAGCGGGTGGCGAGCCGCGCGGATAAAAAAACCGGCCACCTCGCGGCAGCCGGTTGAGGAAGCCCGGCTGGCGCCGGCGCTTATGGGAGCAGGTAGTGATCGGCGAAAAGCGGGGCGCTATTTGCGCGAGAAACCGGTGTCGTCGTCCATCTTGCGGTCGCCCGCGAGCTTGTTCGCGCCTGCCGGGCTCTTCGGATAGCCGCCGGCCGCGTCGTTCGAGTCGTGCACCGGATTGGGTTCCTGCTGCATGCTGGCGCCCGGACGCCAGCGGTTGGTTTCGGTGGTCGGGCCGCTGTTGCCCGGGCTGCGCGGCAGGCCGCCGGTGGTGTCGTTCGACTTGTGCATTTCCGCATGGCCCGCGGTGCCCATCTCGCGTCCGCCGGCGCCGGTCTGCGAGCCGGCGCGGTCGGTGCTTTGCTGGGCGCCCTGCATCGAGCCGCGCGGAGGCTGTTGCATCGCCCGCATGGCTTCCTGCTGCACGCCGTGGTGGTGGCCGAGCGAGCCGCCCTGCAGTTCGGGCTGGCGCGGATCCTGCGGGTTCATCCGCTGCGTGGCCTGGGTATTGCCGGCGTGTTCGCCTTCGCGATGCAGCAGGTCGGTGCCGCTGTCGGCAGGGCGGTGCCCGACCGGCTGTTCGAGCTGGCCATAGGCTTGCGAGCGCTGCTCCATCTGCACCTGGTGGCTGTCGGTGATGCCCTGCTGCGGTCCGCTGCCGCCGCTTTGCTGGGTCTGCATCGAGCCGCCCGGCAGGTCCCAGCGGCTGCTTTCCTCAGTCCATGGGCCCGGCCCCATGCCGCTTTGCTGCGTGCCCATCTGGTCGATGCCCTGGCGGCCCTGCTGCTGCGCAGCGCCTTGCGGATAGGTGTGGTCGAGCGGTGCGTCGGGGCCAGTCTTGCCCTTGGCGTTCTTGTTCCACTTCTCGTTGCCGCCGTTGTTGGTCTGGTTGTTCATCTCGCTGCGTTGGTTCGCGTCCATGTCGTTTCCTTTCAAAAAAACGTGTTCGCTGGCGGGGCGTTGGGAACCCTGTGCGCCGTTGGCGCCGCCTGATCCCGCCATGATGCGCGCCCCATCCGACATCCAGTATAGGAAGACGCAGCGGTAGTGTGTAGGACTACAACTGATGGGTATTTTTGTCGAGCGGCAGGACATTTCGTAAGTGCATTTTCTCCTTCCTTAAGTCCTACAAAGTCATCTGAAAACGTCCTATACCCTCATCCAATTGCCCTGCCTAAGATGATTTCAACCGGACGCTCATCGGCGAGTTGCGGTTGGGCACCGGGCACACCTGCCGCAGGACGCGGCGGTTTTACAAGTGAACAGGGAGAACATGATCATGGCTAACCAAGGTAACAAGCAGGGCGGCAACCAGTCCAACAGCCAGAGCAGCGGCACCCGTAATCGCGGTTTCGCTTCGATGGATCCGGCGCGCCAGCGCGAGATCGCCAGCCAGGGTGGCAAGGCAGCGCACCAGAAGGGCACCGCCCATGAATTCACTTCGGAAGAAGCACGCCGCGCCGGCAGCATGAGCCACGGCAACCGCCAGTCGGCCAGCGCCGGTTCGTCCAGCGGCTCGCGCACTTCGTCGAAGAGCCGCAGCTCGAAGTAAGGGCAAGACGGGGCCGCAAGCCCCGTTGACCAAGGCCGTGCCGGCAGCACGCGCCTCTTACCGCCGATCGGGGCGGTAGGCAAACACACCGCAGGACAGGAAGACGGGGAGCCCAGCGCTCCCCGTTTTCTTTCCAAAGATACACACAATTCAGGGATGGGATCAGGTAGAATCGCTGCGCCTTTTCAACCCAAACTGAGGAACATCGTCGTGAAAGAAGCGGTCATTCGTCAAGTCAAGAGCATGTCCATGTCGTGCGATCGCGTCGGCAATACGCTGCTCGCGAAATTTTCCACGCAAGGCGCGAGCGACGTCTGCCTGCACATCCCCGCCAACATCGTGTTCTGGCTGATCAAGCACCTGCCGGTGAACCAGGACCCGACCCTGCAGGCGCCGCCGCCGCCGCCGCAAGTCACCCAGTTCGACTGGCAGAACCCGAACAATCCCAAGGCGATCAGCCTGAACTGCCGCGAACTGCCGGGCAAGCTGCGCATGGCGTTCAACCTCGACCGCAAGCCCGACCTGGTCCTGGTGCTCGATCGCAGCAACGTCGAACTGCTGCGCCAGATCCTGGTGATGTACAGCCGCGAGCTGATCGACCTCGACGCCTGATCCAATCCCCTGCAGAGCCGGAAAGGAGCATGGTAAATCCGGTATCATGCTCCACTTCGTGAACAGGCCAACAAAGGATCAGCCATGCCTATCAAAATCAGCCAGCATTTCGACTCCGGCGCCATCGAGGTGGTCGCCTGCGAGAGCGCGAAACGGATCGACCTGAACCTGCGCCGCGACAACAACGCGGACATCCACCAGTGGTTCCACTTCCGCCTGCAGGGCGCACGTGGCCAGGCATGCACGATCCGTTTCCTGAATGCCGGCCAGGCAACCTATCCGAAGGGCTTCGAGGATTACCAGGTGGCGGCCAGCTACGACACCGAGAACTGGTTCCGCGTGCCGACCAGCTTCGACGGCCAGGTCATGACCGTCAACCATACCCCCGAGCTCGACAGCATCTACTACGCCTACTTCGAGCCCTATACCTGGGAGCGCCACCTGCGCCTGCTGGGCGAAGTGGCCGAGAACCCGATCGCGCGCGTGCACGACATCGGCACCACGGTCGACGGCCGCGACATGAACCTGGTCGTGATCGGCAATCCTAACGCCGAGAAAAAGATCTGGGTCATCGCGCGCCAGCACCCGGGTGAGACCATGGCCGAATGGTTCGTGGAAGGCATGATGGATGCGCTGCTCGACGACGCCAACCCGATCGCGACCAAGCTGCTGCAGCGCGCCGTGTTCTACATCGTGCCGAACATGAACCCGGACGGCTCGGTGCGCGGCAACCTGCGCACCAATGCAGCCGGCGCCAACCTGAACCGCGAGTGGATGACGCCGTCGCCTGAACGCAGCCCGGAAGTGCTGTGCGTAAAGAACAAGATCCACGAAACGGGCGTCGACATGTTCTTCGACATCCACGGCGACGAAGCCTTGCCCTACAACTTCGTGGCCGGCAGCGAGATGCTGGCGGACTTCACCCCGGAGCGCCTGGCGGAGCAGAACGCCTTCATCGAGCGCTACATGGCGGCCAGCCCGGACTTCCAGAACGTCTACGGCTATGCGGCCAGCAAGTACAACGAGGAACTCTTGACCCTGGCCTCGAAGTACATCGGCCACACCTTCAAGTGCCTGTCGCTGACCCTGGAAATGCCGTTCAAGGACAACGCCAACCTGCCGAACCCGCACACCGGCTGGAACGGCGCACGCAGCGCCGCCCTGGGCGCCGCGATCCTGCAGCCGATCCTGCAGACGCTGGACTGATCGCCGCATTTATTGTGAGCATCGTGCATGGGCGTTGAAATCGAGCGCAAGTTCCTGGTCGAGGGCGACGCCTGGCGCACGCTGGGCGCAGCGACCCTGCTGCGCCAGGGCTATCTGAGCGCGGACCCGGCGCGCACCGTGCGCGTGCGCATCGACGGCGAGCGCGCTTTTCTCACCATCAAGGGCAAGAGCGTGGGCGCCGCCCGCGGCGAATGGGAATACCCGATTCCCGTGGAGGAAGCCGCGGAGCTGCTGGACGGCCTGTGCCTGCAGCCCCTGGTCGAGAAGGTGCGGCGCCGCATCGCCGTTGGGCCGCACACCTGGGAAGTCGACGAATTCCTGGGTGCGAACGCCGGCCTGGTGGTCGCCGAAATCGAACTGGCCTCCGAGGACGAGGCTTTCGACAAGCCCGACTGGATCGGCCGCGAGGTGACGGGCGAGGCGCGCTACTTCAATTCCAACCTGATTCGTCACCCTTATTCGCAATGGAAAGATTCGGCATGACCATGATCACGCGGCGCACGGCGCTGGCCCTTGGATTTGCATTGATGTTGCCGGCAGGCGCCGGTGTCGCAGCCGATCTGGCCGCCGAAGCCGCAAAACCCGCAGCCAGCTCCGCAGCCAGCCCCGCAGCCAGTTATTTCCCGCCGGCCGGCGAGTGGGCGCGCAAGGCGCCGGCCGAACTGGGCATGGACCCGGCCGCGCTGGCCGCCGCCGTCCAGTACGCCCAGTCGCACGAGACCGAGCGTGCGCTCGATTTTTCAGACCAGGAAAAAACCTTCGGCAAACCCCTGGGCTCGCTGCCGACGCGCCGCGCCCACACCAATGGCGTGGTCATCTATAAAGGCTATGTCGTGGCCGAGTTCGGCGACACGTCGTTCGTCGATCCGACCTATTCGGTGGCGAAGAGCATGCTGGCCACCGTCGCCGGCGTGGCGCAGCGCGATGGCCGCATCGGCGCGCTGGACGAGCCGGTGGCGAAGCGCGTGAACGATGGCGGCTATGCCTCGGCGCGCAATGCGCAGGTCACCTGGAAGCAGCACCTGCAGCAGGAAACCGAGTGGGAAGGCAGCCTGTTCGGCAAGAATGCCGACTTCGTCGGCAAGGCTGACTTCGGCGCGGGCGAGCGCAAGCCGCGCGCGCTGCAGGCGCCGGGCAGCTTCTACGAGTACAACGACGTGCGCATCAACCGCTTCGCGCTGTCGCTGCTGCGCGTGCTGGACAAGCCGGTGCCCGAGGTGTTCCAGGAGCAGGTGATGGACGTCATTGGCGCTTCGAACAGCTGGAAATGGGTGCCTTACCACAACAGCTATGTGGAACTGAACGGCAAGCAGGCGCCATCGGTCAGCGGCGGTACGCGCTGGGGCGGCGGCATGTGGATCAATTCCTGGGACATGGCGCGCTTCGGCTACCTGTGGCTGCGCGGCGGCCAGTGGAATGGCCGCACGGTCGTCCCGGCCGGCTACGTCAAGGAAGCATTGACGCCGAGCGCCCACGGTCCGGACTACGGCTACCTGTGGTGGCTCAATACCAAGGGCAAGAACCTGCCGGGCCTGCCGGCGAACGCCTTTGCCGCGCTGGGCGCGGGCAGCAACACCATCGTGATCTCGCCTGATCACGACCTGGTGGTGGTGTGGCGCTGGCATGCCGGCAATCCCGCCGAGTTCGCCAAGCGCGTGATCGCGGCGATCCGCTAAGGACGCAGCAACTCAGCCGAAGGCGTCGTCGTAGCGGACGACGCCTGCCGGCACCCTCTCTCCGAGCAGCAGCACCGCCATGAAGTACTCTGGCGGCGCGCCCGGATAACGCAGGCGCGTGTCGCGCTCGAATCCGAAACGCCGGTAATAATCCGGGTCTCCCAGCACCACGCAACCGGGCACGCCGTTCGCGCGCAGGCGCGCCAGCCCGGCCTCGACCAGGGCCGTCCCTACGCCTTGCTCCTGCGCCGCGGGCAGCACGCCGAGCGGCCCCAATCCCATCCAGCCGACATCGGCGCCGTCGACGACCACCGGCGAAAACGCACAATGGCCCAGCACGCTTCCGTCCGGAGCGGCGGCGACCAGCGACAGCGCCAGGCGGCCGCGTGCGCGCAATCGGTCCACGATCGCCGGTTCGCTGCCGTCGCTGTGCGGGTTGCCGGCGAAGGCGGCGCGGTGCAGCTCCGCGATGGCGGCCAGGTCGGCGCGCGTCTCAAGGCGGATGGAGAAGGGGAGGAAGGCGGAACGGGTCATGGTCGTGCATCCCGTGCGGCAGGGTGAAGGATATTGCGGCTGCCGCCAGGAGGCGGCGGCAGCCGGAGAAGGACGCGAACCCTTAGTGGAAGTGCTCGGTGCCAGCCGGGGTGTCTTCCGGCATTTCGGCGTGCACGAGTTCTCCCGTCGGGTCGGCGAACAGCGGCGCGCCGCAGTCGTCGCAATACTCGACCACATAGCGCTCGTTGATGCGCTTGACGTGGGTGACGCCGGCTTCGTTCAGGTAGGCGATGATCTCGTTGACCGGCGTGAGCGGCGGCGGCAGCGCGCCGCCGAAGCCGGCGCCTTCCATCGGCGTGCCTTCCTCGTCTTCCTGGCCGTACAGTGGCCAGACGATGCCGTACACCACTTCCGAGCTCTGGCGCATGGTGAAGCCGACTCGGTATTCGTCGATCTGGCCGTCGGCCGCTTCCTCGCCGAAACCGGCGATCACGGCGCGCAGGTCGGACGGTTCGACGTCGAGCGTGTTGGTGAGATAGTGCACGGCGGCGCGGATCGAGACCGGGCGGATCAGCTTGTCGGCTTCGCGGCAGGCGACGTAATAGGCTTCCGGCAGCAGCAGCTCGACGCCGCAGCCCGGCAGCAGGCGCGCGACGTTGGCCGTGGCCTGGTCGCGCCAGGCCAGCAGCGAGTTGTTGCGCTCGGTCTCGAAGACGAGCTGGTGCTGCGGCTCCTGCCAGCGGAACAGCGGCGCGCCCACGGGGGCGACGATGGCCACCAGCAGGTAGCGGGTGTCGGCCAGGAAGGGCGCGGTCTCGGGCGCACGCACGGCCGGCTTGATGCTCGTGCCCTTGTGCGCGGCCTGGGCCAGCTTGTGCGTGAGCGCATAGGTCTCGGCATGGCTGCGCGGCAGCTGGTCGATCGCGTACAGGGTCGGGGCCATTGCCATGCGCGTGCCTTCGGCCAGCAGGTGGGCCTCGAAGTGCGCCGACAGCGTGGTCAACAGGTCTTGCGGAATGGTGCCGGAACCGATCGAGAAACGGGTCCAGGCCAGGATCGGCGCGGCCACCAGCAGGGCTTGCCAGGCAACATCCTTGCCGTCCTGCTGTTCCACCATGGTCGACGATTCGCTGACGGCCTCGACGCTGTCCATCAATACGTCGTAGGCGGCGAGATCGTCCTTGAACAAGGCGTTGAGCGCGGCGTCGATGCTGTCCTGGTGGTTGGTCTTGAGCAGCTTTTGCAGTTGCGTATCCAGTTGCCGTTCCCAGGCCCGTTCTTCGACGCGGCTGGCGGACTGCACGATGGCTTGGGCAATGCTGGAGAGACGCTGGCTTTCTGCGGAGAGTTTGTGGGATGAATCTTTGGAGGGACGACGCATGGCGCTGAAAGAGTCTCTTTGTAAATAGGTGAGGAACGAAGTTCCCAAGGGGTCATGATAAACCCATATCCCCGGTATTGTAGTTGATTCGGCCACATGCCACGAACACAACGGCAGTCCTGCAATCAACGCGCAGCCGCATCTCGGCCTTCAACTTGTTGTGTAAAGCGCACGTACCCGCAATTTCTGTGCGTACTCAGCCATGGTTCCTGCGCAAAACTTGCCAAACTGGGCAATAGAAATCATAATGCGAATCGTTCTCATTAAACTTACGCGATCCGCGCTCCGGCGCCAGGACCTGACGGCACACCAATAATATGAATAGCAAAGCAGCTCCAGCAGTGCAGCAAGCCACCTCTTTCATTCGCAGCCGCAAGCACGCACGCAGCGCGGCACCTTGCCTGACCGGTTCCGCGCTGGCGGTGCTGGCGACTCTGGCGGCGCCGGCGGCGCAGGCCGAAGGCGGCTACAAGGACATCGACCCGGCAATTCCCGTGGTCGAGATCAACGGCGCCGCGCGCAACGCCGTCCAGACCCCGGTGATGTCGAGCTCGGACAAGTTCACCGCGCCCCTGCTCGACACGCCGAAGTCGGTCACCGTCATCGGCCAGGAAGTGATTTCGCAGACCGCCGCCGTCTCGCTGGCGGACGCGCTGCGCACCGTGCCGGGCATCACCATCGGCGCGGGCGAGGGCGGCAACCCGGTCGGCGACAACCTGTTTATCCGCGGCTACAACGCCCAGACCGACACCTATGTCGACGGCATCCGCGATTCCGGTTCGCAGTCGCGCGAGATCTTCAACCTCGAGCAGGTCGAAGTCGTGAAGGGACCGAACTCGGCCTATGGCGGCCGTTCCTCGGCCGGCGGCGGCATCAACCTGGTCAGCAAGAGCGCGCAGGCCGACAATTTCTCGAATGCCAGCGTCGGCGTCGGCAGCCACGACTACCGCCGCGTGACCGGCGACATCAACCGTACGCTGGGCAACAATGCCGCCTTCCGACTGAACGTGATGGCGCACGAAAACAACGTGGCCGGCCGCGACGTCGTGGGCGGCGACCGCTGGGGCATTGCGCCGACGGTCACCTTCGGCCTGACCGGTCCGACCAAGGCCATCCTGAGCTATTACCACCTGACCACGAGCGAGATCCCGGACACCGGCATCCCGTTCAACAATCCGTTCTCGAGCGGCCCCAACGTCCGCCTGAACGGCAATGGCACCCCGGTCAACGTCGACCGTTCGACCTTCTACGGCCTGGCCAACCGCGACTTCCGCGACACCAAGACCGACATCGGCACCGTCGACCTGCGCCACGATTTCGGCGGCGGCCTGGTGCTGCGCAACGTGACGCGCTACGGCAAGTCGAAGAACGACTATGTCTGGACCCAGCCCGACGATTCGAAGGGCAACGTGGTCCTCTACGGCACCGTCTGGCGCCGCGCCAACACCCGCTTCACCGACACCGAGACGGCCGCCAACGCGACCAGCCTGTCGGGCAAGCTGGTCACGGCCGGCATCAAGCACAGCTACAACGTCGGCGTCGAGTTCAGCAAGGAAACCACGGAGCGCGGCACCTTCGTCTTCACGCCGGGCACCAACAACCTGCTGACCAACAACACCGTCTGCGCGACCTCGGGCGCGGCCACTGGCTACAACTGCGCGCCGCTGAATAACCCGAATCCCTACGATCCCTGGGTCTATACCCGCAGCGTGGGACCGGCCCTGAACGAGATCGAGACCACCACCCGCGCCGTCTACGCTTTCGATACCATCGAATTCAATCCGCAGTGGATGCTGAACCTGGGCGCGCGCTGGGATGACTTCTCGAGCAAGCTGAACGTGAGCAACGCGCCGGCCTCCAACGCCCGCGTCAGCAGCACCTTCGACACCTACCAGGCCGGCCTGGTGTTCAAGCCCTCCGCCAACGGCAGCATCTACGCCTCCTACGCCACCTCGGCCACCCCGCCGGGCAACGACGGCGGCGACGGCTTCGATGGCCTGACCGTGGCGATCCAGAACCTGCAGCCGCAGAAGAGCAAGAACTTCGAACTCGGCACCAAGTGGGAAGTGCTGAACAACCGCCTGTCGCTGAACGCGGCCATCTTCCAGAGCAAGATGGACAATGCCCGCGTCACCTCGCCGGACGGCACCAGCCAGAACGTCGGCAAGAAGGAGCTGAAGGGCGTCGAGCTGGGCTTCTCGGGCAAGCTGACCAATGCATGGCAGGTGTTTGGCGGCTACACCTGGCTGGATGCGATCGTCAAGGACAACGGCTACATTAACGTGGCCCCGAGCGGCAGCCCGGCGGTGTACCAGCCGTCGCCGTACAACGGCAACGTGTTCCCGACCACGCCGAAGCAGAGCGCCTCGCTGTGGACCTCGTATGCGTTCACCAAGGACATCAGCGCCGGCATCGGCATGAACTATGTCGACAAGGTCTACGCCAACGTCAACAATACGAAGTATGCGCCGGCCTACACCCGCTTCGATGCGATGGCCAGCTACGCGGTCAACAAGAACGTGTCGCTGCAGCTGAACATCCAGAACCTGGGCGACAAGGTCTACTTCGACCGCGTGTCCTCGCCGCACTACGCGGGCGTGGGGCCCGGCCGTTCGGCGAGTCTGACCGCGAACCTGAAGTTCTGATGGAAGCGCCTGGCTCCAGGCGACAGTCATGAATTCGTAGTTTTGCACGGCCCTCCTTGCTTGAAGCGGGGAGGGCCGTGCTGTTTTCGAAAGGAAGCGACAAATGATGGTGCACATTCCCGGCGTCCTGAACCCGGAACAGGTGGCGCAGATGCGCAAGCGCCTCGAAGAGACCGACTGGGTCGATGGCCGCGCCAGCGTCGGTCCGCAGGGCGCGAAAGTGAAACGCAACCGCCAGCTGGCCGAGGGATCGCCGCTGGCCGTCGAGCTGGGCGGCATCGTCAGCGCGGCGCTGATGGCCAATCCGCTGTTCTTCTCGTCGGTGCTGCCGCTGCGCATCCTGGCGCCTTACTTCAACAGCTATGGCGGCGGCGAGCACTACGGCCTGCACGTGGACGGCGCGATCCGTGCCCAGCGGCCCGGCATGCCGCCGGTGCGGGCCGACGTCTCGACCACGGTGTTCCTGAGCGATCCGGACGAATACGAGGGCGGCGAGCTGGTCGTGGTCGACGCCTACGGCACCCATGAAGTGAAACTGCCGGCCGGCGACGCCATCGTCTACCCGGCGGGCAGCGTGCACCAGGTGCTGCCGGTCACGCGCGGCGAGCGCATCGCATCCTTCCTCTGGACCCAGAGCATGGTGCGCGACGACGGCAAGCGCGCCATGCTGTTCGAGCTGGACACCAACATCCAGAAGCTGCGCGGGACGTACGGGGAGTCGGATGCCACGGTCGGGTTGACCGGGCATTATCACAACCTGCTGAGGATGTGGGCGGAGGTGTGATCCCCGCCCACGCACGACGTCAGAACGAATAGTCTACCCGCGCGTACATCGAGCGGCCGTTGATGCCGAACGGGCAGGTTTCCCAGCAGTGGGTAAAGCCCATCTGCGGGAAGGGCGCGGCGCGCTCAGGATCCCAGCGCGTCGGGTAGGTGTCGAACAGGTTGTTCACGCCGGCCGAGACGCTGAGCGCCTTGCTGAACGCGTAGCGCGCCGTCAGGTCGACGATCCACTTCGCGTCCCAGGTCTGCACGAAAGGCGCCGTGAAGCCCTGGCCCTGCACCTCGCCGAAATAGTTGGCGCGGCCGGTCACGTTCCAGGCGCCGACGGTGTAATCGGCGGCCACGACGTGGTGCTGGCGCGGCTGGCCACGCTCGATCAGCGTCACCTGGGCGTCGTCGAACAGCTGGGCGCCGCTCAGCACCGGCGACTGCGAGTGACGGCCCTTCACCTTGGTCTTGTTGAAGCCGAGCTGGCCCGACAGGACCAGGGTCGAGCCTGGCCCGCGCGTGGTGTGCTGGGCCACCAGGTCGAAGCCGTCGGTGGTGGTATCGATCGCGTTGGTGAAGAACTGGGCCTGGCCCACGCGCAGCGGCTCGAGGATGGCGCGGATCGGGCAGGCCGCCGGCGTCGGGCAGGCGCCCGATTCCGGAGCGATATTGCTCGAGAAGACGATGCGGTCGTCGATATTCGTGCGGTACAGGTCGGCGGTGACCGAGAAGTTCTTCGCCGGACGCAGCACCAGGCCGATGCTGGCGTTCTTCGAGGTTTCCTCCTTCAGGGGCGCGATGCCGAAGGCCTGGGTGACGGCGCTGTTCTCGCGCGCGGTGAGGGTCTCGGTCAGCACGCCGGCGCTGTTCAGGTTGGTCGAGACCGAGCTGTAGAACTTCTGCTGCACGCCCGGCGCGCGGAAACCGGTCGAGACGCTGCCGCGCACGCCGACCACCGGCGACGGATCCCAGCGCGCGCTCAGCTTGCCCGTGGTGGTCGAGCCGAAGTCGGAATAGCGCTCATAGCGCACCGCGCCGCCCACCGAGATCTGGTCGCCGAACTTGCGTTCGAGGTCGAGGTAGAGGGCGATGTTGTGGCGCGCCTCGTCGACCTCGGTGCCGGGCGTGTAGCCGGGGAAGCCCTGGATGCCCGAGGCGGCGATGCCGCCGGTGCGGTCGCGGATGATCTTGGCCGGATTGTTGGTGCGGCCGTACTGGTAGGACACCGGGTCGCCGGCCTCGATCTCGTAGCCGTCGCGGCGCCATTCGAAGCCGGTCGCCACGTACAGCGGCGCGCCCGCCAGCTGGACCGGGCCCTTGAAGTCGAGGTTGAAGGTGGTCTGGTTGAACTTCAGGGCGCCAGTGTCGGCCTCGAGCGGCGACGCGCGCAGGTTGTCCTCGTAGTAATAGCTGACGTTGATCGAATTGCGCTCGTGGAATCCAAGCTCGCTGCGGCCATGGTTGACGCTGGCGTCCATGCTCCACTCGCGCCCCAGCTCGTGGCGGTAGCCGAGGGCCAGCGACGCGTCCTTCACCGTCGTGATGATGTTCGGCAGGTAGCCGTTCGGGTAGATCTCGGGCACGGTGCGCGCGTCCTCGGCCGGACGGAAGAAGCCGCCCGAGTCGCCCTTGCGCCGCGAGGCGCCGCCGAACAGGTAGAACTCGCCGCCGGTGCTCGGCACCGGCAGGGCCGAATTCAGCCACAGGTAGGCATCCTTGGCGTTGCTGTCGCCGATGCGCTGGGTTACGCGCGGCGGATCGACGCGCAGGGTGTCCGGGCCGGCGCGATTGGTCTCGTTGCGCTTGCGTCCTTCCAGCGACAGGTTCATGTAGCCGCCATCGCCGCCCAGGGCAAAGCCCTTGTGCACGCTGGCCGAATAGGTGTCGCCGTCGCCTTCGCTTGTCGTGCCGATGTTGGCGCTCAGCTGGCCGAGGTCGGCGCCTTTCTTCAGGATGATGTTGATGACGCCGGCGATCGCGTCCGAGCCGTACTGGGCCGCCGCGCCGTCGCGCAGCACCTCGATGCTCTGGATCGCGGACAGGGGAATGGCATTGATGTCGGTGCCGGCCGAGCCGCGCCCGATGGTCTGCTGCACGTTCACCAGGGCCTGCTGGTGGCGGCGCTTGCCGTTGATCAGGACCAGCAGCTGGTCGGGGCCGAGGCCGCGCAGCGTGGCGGGACGGATGATGTCGGTGCCGTCGCTGATGAAGGTGGTGCTGAAGTTGAACGAGGGGTCGAGGTCCTGCAGCACCTTGCCCAGTTCCTGCATCCCGGTCGACTGCATGTCCTTCAGGTTGACCAGGCCCACCGGCACGGCGGTGTCGAGCGCGGTCTTGGCCTGGGTGCGCGAGCCCAGCACGATCACCTGGGCGGTCGGTTCGGCTTCCTGGGCCAGCGCGGGCGCGAAGGCCGCCATGATCGAGGAAGCCAGCAGCGCGCGTCGTAAGCTTTGTTTCTTCATTCTTGTTCGTCCCCTGTCTTTGTTACACAGTCAATTGTGTCTATGTGTCATTTGTAACGACATCTCATCATAACTGGATGTTATGCATTGGCAAGCATTAGTTATGCTGCATGGAAAGCGTGGACAGGGTGATACACCCGACAATTGTTGCCTTGACAAACCCAGGCGTGCGAGGATGGACGTTTCGATTTCTCTTCGCTTCCATGACGCCCATCCTCGTCCCCATCCAGCTGTCCGATGCCCCGGCACTGCGCGATTTCGAGACGCGCAACCGGGCGTTTTTCGAGGCGAGCATCAACGCCCGCCCGGCGGCCTATTACGACCCTGGTGGCGTCGAACAGGCCATCGTGCTGGCGCTCGAGGATGCGCGCCGCGACCGCGGCTACCAGTACCTGCTCAAGGATGGGGAGGGGACGATACTTGGACGGGTGAACCTGGGCACGGTACGGCGCGCCCACTTCCATTCGGCCACGCTGGGCTACCGGATCGCCCAGTCGGCGTGCGGCAAGGGCCATGCCGGCGAAGCGGTGCGCCAGGTGCTGGAGATCGCCTTCGGCGAACTGGATCTCGCCAGGATCGAGGCCGACTGCCGGCTTGACAACACCGCCTCGGTGCGCGTCCTGCTACGCAACGGCTTCACGCAGTTCGGCCACTCGCGCCGCAGCTTCGCGCTGCATGGCCTGTGGTACGACAGGCTGCATTTCGAGCGCCACGCAGCGGACTGAATGCGGTCAGCGGCGCAGCAGCAGCATGCGCGCGTAGATCAGGCGCACGCCGAGGTGGATGACGGCGCCCGCCAGGGCGAAGACGCAGGCGGCGATCGTCGGCAGCACGGCGCCGAAGGTCCAGGTCATGCCCAGGACGAAGCCGAGCACGTATTCGGCGCGGTAGATGGGGTAGAACAGGGCGACCACGAACACCGACAGGGCCATCAAGTCGGTGGCGTCGTGCTGCCCGGCGGTGAACAGGATGGCGAGCAGGGCGCCGAACAGCAGGGCGCCGATGAAGGCGCCCTTGATTCGCGCCGTACTGGCCGGATCGCCCGCGCGGCGGCGCTCGATGCGCCCAAGCAGGTACCAGGCAAGCAGGGGCAGGGTGAGGAGGCCCCACCAGTTCGACAGGGCGGGCATGCCGGGGTCGGCCAGCAGGTGGTGCGCGGGCACGCCGCCATGGACATGCTGCCAGGCGAGCAGCAGGG
>DNCF01000295.1:15755-16089 GCA_003484545.1 Massilia sp.
GGGGTCGGCCAGCAGGTGGTGGGCGGGCACGCCGCCGTCGAGGTGCTGCCAGCCCAGCAGCAGGGCCATGATGGCGGTGATGGCGATCGTCGCTGTCGTACGCATGCGGCCTCCCATATTTTTGTGTGGGATCCATTTTCCTGATTATTGGTTCAGTTTCAAGAAAAACCGGGTATGCATGCGAAGCGGAGCGCCGCTTGCACATGTAAAACGAGCGTTTTACACTCGGCCCATGAAAACCAAGACCAGCCTGCTGACCGCCGCCGAGCGCCTGTTCGACACCCATGGCTTCATGGCGACCGGCATGGACCGCCTGGCCGCCGCCGCCGGCATG
>DNCF01000295.1:16350-16553 GCA_003484545.1 Massilia sp.
CTGGCCGCCGCCGCCGGCATGTCCAGCCGCACCGTGTACAAGCATGTCGACGGCAAGACCGACCTGATCGTCGCGGTGCTGGAAGCGCGCGTGCAGCGCTTCTTCGAGGCGATCGACGTGAGGGATGTCGCCCGCCCCTTCTTTGCGCTGGGGGGCGGGGGCGCGCCCGCGGGGGGGGGGGGGGGGCGGGGGGCGCGGGGGCG
>DNCF01000148.1 GCA_003484545.1 Massilia sp.
GGCTCTTCCGATCTTACGCGGCGCTGGCCGCGCGGGTCGACCGCATCGCCCACGTCCTGCGGCGCGACCTGAAGCTGGTGCCCGGCAACCGCGTGCTGCTGCGCGGCGCCAACTGCCCGACCATGGCCGCCGCCATCCTCGCCGTGTTCAAGGCGGGCTGCATCGCGGTGCCCACCATGCCGCTGCTGCGCGCGCGCGAACTCGGGGCGATCGTCGACAAGGCGCAGGTCAACGCGGTGCTGTGCGCCGCCTCGCTGCGCACCGAGATCGACGCATTGCGCGATACGCTGGGCGCCGATTGCCCGCCGGTGACGCTGTTCGATGCGCCCGGCGAACCGGCTGGCGACCAGGGTACGCTCGAAGCGCTGATGGCGCATCACGACGCGCCTTTCCCGGCGTTCGAGACCGCCGCCGACGACGTCTGCCTGATCAGCTTCACCTCGGGCACCACCGGCATCCCGAAGGGCACCATGCACTTCCACCGCGACGTGCTGGCGATCTGCGACTGCTTCCCGGTGCACACGCTGCGCTCGACCATCGACGACGTCTTCATCGGCACGCCGCCGCTGGCCTTCACCTTCGGCCTGGGCGGGCTGCTGCTGTTCCCCCTGCGCGTGGGCGCGGCCGGCGTGGTGATCGAAAAACTCACCCCCGAAACCCTGCTGGCCGCGATCGGCGAGCACCGTGCCACCGTCTGCTTCACCGCGCCCACCTTCTACCGCCAGATGGCCCAGCTGGCGTCCGGTTTCGACCTGTCCAGCCTGAGCCGCAGCGTCTCGGCCGGCGAAGCGCTGCCGCTGGCCACGCGCGACGCCTGGCGGGAAGCGACCGGCCTGGCCATGATCGACGGCATCGGCGCCACCGAAATGCTGCACATTTTTATTTCCGCCGCCGGCGACGCCATCCGGCCCGGCGCCACCGGCAAGCCGGTGCCGGGCTACCGCGCCTGCATCCTGGACGAGGACGGCCGGCAGCTCGGGCCAGGCGTGATCGGGCGCCTGGCGGTGAAGGGACCGACCGGCTGCCGCTACTTGGCCGATCCGCGCCAGCGCGACTACGTGCAGGACGGCTGGAACCTCACCGGCGACGCCTACGAGATGGATGGCGACGGCTATTTCTACTATCGCTCGCGCCTCGACGACATGATCATCTCGGCCGGCTACAACATCGCCGGCGTCGAGGTCGAGGAAGCCTTGCTGCGCCATCCGGCGGTGGCCGAATGCGCCGTCATCGGCCGCCAGGACGAGGAGCGCGGGCAGGTGGTCGAGGCGCATGTCGTCGCACGCAGCGGCCATGCGCCGGGCGAGGCGCTGGCGGCCGAACTGCAGGCCTTCGCCAAGACCCAGATCGCGCCCTACAAGTACCCGCGCCGGGTAGTGTTCCGCGAATCGCTGCCGCGCACCGAAACCGGTAAACTGCAGAGGTTCAAACTACGCGCCGAAGCGCTCTAGACCAGCATGCAGGATTTCGAAGGGGAAGACGACCAGCGCGATGCGCTCGACCTGGCGACGCGGCTGACCGGGGACCACCACCAGTCGCTCAAGCTGTGGCTGCGCATGCTGGCGTGCACCGTGCGCATCGAGAACGAGATCCGTACGCGCCTGCGCGCCAGTTTCGGCATTACCCTGCCGCGGTTCGACCTGATGGCCCAGCTCGAGCGCCACCCGGACGGCTTGCGCATGGGCGAGCTGTCGCGCCGCATGATGGTCACCGGCGGCAACATCACCGGCATCACCGACCAGCTCGAACGCGAGGGCCTGGTCACGCGCGTGCCCGATCCCCAGGACAAGCGGGCTTTTGCCGTCAAGCTCACCCCCGCCGGCAAGGAAGCCTTTGCGGCGATGGCGACGGTGCACGAAGGCTGGGTCGAGGAATTGCTGGAGCACGTGCCGGCCGAGGACAAGGAGCGCCTGATCGGGCTCCTGAGCGGCATGAAGGCCGGGCTGGACGGGCAGGGCAGGACCTAGCGGTCGGAACGCTGCCGGCGCCGGGCCTCAGGTCCGCTCGTGCTCCTTGCGCGGCGCGGACGATTCCTTTGCCGCCGGCTTGTAGGTGATCACCCGGTAGATGTACCAGGCCAGCAGGACGCCGAAAATCACTTTCGACACCGGATCGATGTACTTCGATACTTCCTTGTAATTATCCTCGAGCAGATAGCCGGCGGCGGTCAGCAGGCCGGTCCAGGCCAGCGAACCGATGCTTGAATACAGCAGGAACTGGCCGAGCGACATGTTCGACAGCCCCGCCGGCACCGAGATCAGGGTGCGCACCGCCGGTACCAGGCGCCCGAACAGCACCGCCTTGCGGCCATGCTTGCGGAAGGCGTCGAGCGACTTGTCGATGTCTTCCGAGCTGAGCGTCAGCCAGCGCGCCTTACGGTCGGCCAGTTTCCTCAGCCGCTCGCAACCATATACCTTGGCCGCGTAGTACCAGGGCAGGGCGCCGACCACCGACCCGGCGGTGCCGGCGATCAGCACGCCGACCACGTTCAGGTCGCCGCGCGCGGCAACGAAGCCGGCGAAGGGCATGATCATCTCCGATGGAATCGGCGGGAAGATATTTTCCAGCGCCATCAGCGCGAACACGCCGAGATAGCCGCTTTTCTCGAGAAATTCAGTGATGAATTCAAACATGGGCGCCATCCTGTCTGCCGGGTAGTCCGGACATCGTAACCGGGAAGGTGGAGGCCTTTATGTTCGGCAGGGCACGCTTGACGCTGTTTTATCCGCGGCTGTCACTGGCAGGATGGGTCGGATATTTATCCATAAATTAAATAATTCCTTGTGGGAATATTTAATTAATAAATAGTATTAATGTTGAGGCCTGGTATCGAGGGCACTCCAAGGCGTTTTTTCCTGTCGCGCTGGCAACGGCTATTGTATGGACAAAAGTTAATATCTTGGATTAGCATGAACAATTATCAAGAACAACGCTTCCCAGATCCTTCCAAAAATGAAACGACAAATTGAAATGGCGCAACTACGCCGCCCACCCAACCGCCTGACGTCGGCCGAATACGCGATGTACAAGCTTGAAGGCTTATCCTGGGAAGAGAAATCCGCCTTTCTTGGCGCAAACTCCGGTACCGCCATCAATTCGAATAATGATCTGCGAGCACAATACCTTACCCTGGATAAACTTATTACCTACGGTATTTTGCGGTTTCATCAATTTCCTTTTCCAGAAATTAAAGCGATTGGCCATCCGACACGAACTTTTCCCGGTGCCGTTTCTCTCCGCTCGGTCGAAGAGGTGGCAAGGTATTTGACCGATCAGGTTGATTTTCCGATTTTTATGAAGCCGATTGCCGGCAATGCGGGTGCGGGCTCGGTCTGGGCCGAAGCCTTCGTGGATGGCATGCTGCGGCTGCGTAACGGCAAGACGGTGGCCGTCAAGGAGTATTTCGAGCGCTGGCTGGGCAAGGAGGGCATCCTGCTCCAGGTGGCGGCGCGTCCGCACCCGGAAATCGCCTTGCGCTTCGGTCCGAGGCTGGCGACGGCGCGCGTGGTCGTGTTGATGAGCAGCAGCGGCCCCATCGTGCACCGCGCCGTGTTGCGTATTCCCGTGGGCCAGAACATGATCGACAACTTCCAGCATGGCGCCTCGGGCAACCTGCTGGGCGCGATCGATATCGATACCGGCATCATCTCGAACGTGATCGGCAAGAAAAACATGGGACTGGAAACCATCCCCGCACACCCGGACACGGGCGAACAGATCATCGGTTGCGCCGTGCCCGACTGGCAGCAGGCCAAGGAGATGTGCATCGCCGCTGCGCCATTGTTCCCAGGTATCAAATACCAGTCATGGGACATCGCCTTCACGGATCAAGGGCCGCAGACCATGGAGGTCAATTCCGGCGGCGATGTCGACGTGCTCCAGCTGGCTTCCGGACGCGGCATTGCCGACGCCACCTGGTGGAAGCTGATGCGCGAACCGGCGCCGCGCAATTTCCTGCGGCGTTTGCTGGTTCGCAATGGGCCCTGGAGCCGCAGTCTCTGACATGCCGACTGCGCGTCACCGAAACGCATGATCAAGGAACGCGGCATTCTGTTTTCCGGACCGATGGTGCGCGCGCTGCTCGACGGTAGCAAGACCCAGACGCGGCGCGCGCTGCGTCCGCAGCCGCAGCCGCAAGAGGAGTTCGATCCCGGGACCGCGCGCAATCGTTTCGGCCTGCCGCGCGACCGCTTGTGGGTGCGCGAAACGTATTTTGCGTTCGGCCATTGGGAAACGCGTCCCAGGGCCGGCAAGACAGGCGACGAGTGGTATTTCGTCGACGAGACGCACGCGACCGGCCAGCGCCACCGCTACGCCCTCGACGAGCCCGAGGGCGCCGACCGGCCGTCCGGGCG
>DNCF01000258.1:0-165 GCA_003484545.1 Massilia sp.
CGCAGCGCCGACCTGGCGCGCTGGCTGGGCGGCTACGGCGCCATCGTGCGCACCATGCCGAACACGCCGGCGCTGATCGGCATGGGCATCACCGGCATGGTGGCCACCAGCGGCGTGAGCGAGGCGCAGCGCGCGGCGGCCGACAGCGTGATGCGCGCGGTCGGC
>DNCF01000258.1:492-858 GCA_003484545.1 Massilia sp.
GCTGATCGATCCGGTGACGGCGGTGTCGGGCAGCGGGCCGGCCTACGTGTTCTACTTCCTGGAAGCGATGCAGGCGGCAGCCGTCGAGATGGGATTGAGCGCGGAGCAGGGCAAAGAGCTGGCGCTGGCCACCTTCGCCGGCGCGGCGGAACTGGCGGCGCAGTCGCCCGAATCGCTCGAGGTGCTGCGCCAGCGCGTGACCTCGAAGGGCGGCACGACTTACGCGGCGATCACCAGCATGGAAGCGAGCGGGGTGAAGCCGGCGATCATGGAAGCCATGAAGGCGGCGGCCGCGCGTGGACGCGAGCTGGGGGAGGAGTTGGGCAGGGATTGATTGGCCTCGGGTTTGGAACGGTGGGTTCGAAA
>DNCF01000258.1:1100-12744 GCA_003484545.1 Massilia sp.
GGTGGGTTCGAAACCCCCCCCGACGAACCGCGGCCGTTCACCGTAGGGTGGGTTCTCGAACCCACCGGTACGACCAGTTAGCCCGGTCAGCAAACGCGCACCAAGGCCGCTTACTGAAACCGCCCGCTAATGCGCTCGCGCAGGATCGGCAACACGCGCTGCACCACAGGCATCACGCTCGGCAGCATCGCCTGCCCCATCTTCCACACCGAGGCCCCGGCAGCCGCTAGGGCCAGCGTGCGCTTCGGCCGCGCGATCAGCAAGCCCAGGGCGACGCCGGCGCCGGCCAGGAAGGCCTTGCGGTGTTCGAGCAGGAAGGAGCCGGCGCCGCCGATCTTCTCGACCGGCGCCTTGAGCAGGTTGAGCTGGTCCGCCATGTCGCCACGCTGCTGCGCGCACTGCGCGATCAGGTGTTCCCGGCGTACCGCCAATGGCGTCTTTTCACTGTTCATGAGAGGCTCCCGTACCCTTGATGAAGGCGAGATCCTTGTTCAGTTCCGCCAGGGTCGCCGACATCATGCGCGGCCGCGCGGCAAAGCGGGCGCGCACCTGCATCGCAATCACGACGGCCGCCAGCGCGAACACGCCGGCCATCGCGCCGATCGCCAGCAGGCGGTGCGTATCCCAGAACAGGACGATGACGAAGAGCGCGACGAGCATCAGCGCGCCCGCGCCGAGGAAGGCCGCGAGCAGGGCCCAGGCCACGTAGCCGAGCACCCGCTGCGCTTCCTCCTGCACCTCGACGGCCGCCAGCTCCAGGCGCGTACGCGCCATGGCGACCAGCGTCGTCCCGATCCGGCCGGCCGTCTCGGCGAGCGCCATTATTTACGGGCGATCAGCATGCCGATCACGACGCCGACGGCGGCGCCCAGGCCGACGGCCTTCCATGGGTTTTCCTTGACGTATTCGTCGGTGGCGCGGGCGGCAACCTTGGTCTTCTCGACCACTTCCAGGTTCACCAGGCCTTCCTTGGCCGCGCCCAGGGTGCGCTCGAACTTTTCCTTGGCCGCCTTCAGCTCGTCGCCGGTCAGCTGGCTGCCGTGGCGCAGCCAGGCTTCCGCATCCTGGATCACGGTCTTCAGGTCTGCCATCAGCTGGTCGCGGGCGCCGGTCTGGGTCGGGATTTTTTCCATCATTGTCGTACCTCGTTATGTGGAGTGGTTGGCCGCTGCCTTATGGGGCAGCAAGGGTTTGTGTATTTCGGACAATATTATCCTAATGCATAGTCTAACGCGACACCGGCGAAGAGGGCCGCACCCAACCAATTGTTGTGGCGGAAGGCGGCGAAGCAGCGCATGCGGTCGCGGTCGCGGATCAGGGTGTAGTGATACAGCGCCATGCCGGCCGCCACCACCACGCCGCCGACGAACCACCAGCGCAGGCCCAGCAGCCAGCCGCAGGCCAGGTCGATCGCCAGCGCCACGCCGTAGCACAGCATGACGGCGGCGACGTCGTAGCGGCCGAAGGTAATCGCCGAGGTGCGCATGCCGATCTTGAGGTCGTCGTCGCGGTCGACCATGGCGTATTCGGTGTCGTAGGCCACGGCCCAGAAGATGTTCGCCACTAGCAGCCACCAGGCCACCGCCGGCACCTGCCCCTGGATCGCGGCGAAGGCCATCGGGATGCCGAAGCCGAAGGCGATGCCGAGGTAGGCCTGGGGGATAGCGAAGAAGCGCTTGAAATAGGGATAGGTGCCGGCCACGACCAGGGCCACCACCGACAGCTGCTTGGTCAGCGTGTTGAGCGGCAGGATCAGGAGGAAGGAGATCAGGGCCAGCACGGCGGCGACCATCACCGCTTCCCAGGCCTTGATGCGGCCGCTGGTGACCGGGCGGTCGACGGTGCGCTTGACGTGGCGGTCGAAGTCGCGGTCGGCGTAGTCGTTGATGGCGCAGCCGGCCGAGCGCATCAGCGCGGTGCCGAGCACGAAGATCAGGACCACGTGCCAGTCGGGCGTGCCCCCGGCCGCCATCCACAGGGCCCACAGCGTGGGCCAGAGCAGGAGAAGAATGCCGATCGGCTTGTCAGCGCGGACCAGCCGGAAGTAGAGCGCCAGCTTGTTCATGAAATCGCGGTCTTGTCTTGCAAGAATATTGTGTACAAGACAGCGATTTTACTTGGTTTGCTTCGGTGTCGAGGTGCTGGCTGTCAGCTGACGCGTGCCGGAGGGCGTAGGGTGGGCACTTGTGCCCACGCGGTGCAACGCCTGCATGCCGCGCCCGCAGATATGAATGCGCAGCCTGCAAGTCGGTACTTGCGAAGCATGCCTCATTGTTGTTGAAGTCGCGTATGTTCCAGGGGGGAGACCGCGTGGGCACAAGTGCCCACCCTACGCCCTTCGATTGCGTTGCGATATTCCTTACGCCGCCGCTTCCAGCGCCATCCGCTCCACGCCCGGCAGGTCGCATTCGGCCACGGCATTGACGATCGCATCGATCGCCGCCTTGCGCGTAAAGCTCTTGCGCCAGACGATCACCACCCGGCGCGAGGGCGCGGGGTGCGAGAAGGGCACGAAGGTCAGCAGGCCGTTCGGGTCTTCCATGTCGCGCACCGAGGCGCGCGGCAGCACGGTCAGGCCGATGCCGCTGGCCACCATGTGGCGGATCGTCTCCAGCGAGGAACCCTCGAAGGTGCGCTGCATGCCGTTGCCCGGCGACGAGAAGCGCGCCATTTCCGGGCACACTTCCAGCACCTGGTCGCGGAAGCAGTGGCCGCTGCCGAGCAGCAGCATGGTCTCGGCCTTCAGGTCGTCGGCGGCGATTTCCTTGCGCTTGGCCCAGGGGTGGGTCTTCGGCATCGCGACCACGAAAGGCTCGTCGTACAGGGTCTGCATCAGCATGCCGTGGTCGGGCAGGGGCAGGGCCATGATGGCGGCGTCGAGTTCGCCCTGGCGCAGCAGCTCCAGCAGCTTGACGGTGAAGTTTTCCTGCAGCACCAGTGGCATCTGCGGCACGTTGTCGATCAGGTTCTTCACCAGCGGCGGCAGCAGGTAGGGGCCGATGGTGTAGATCACGCCCAGGCGCAGCGGACCGGCCAGCGGATCCTTGTTCTGCTTGGCCAGTTCCTTGATCGCCGCGGTCTGCTCGAGCACGCGCTCGGCCTGGGCCACGATCTGGGCGCCGACCGGCGTGACCGAGACTTCCGAGCCGCCGCGCTCGAACAGCGTCACGCCCAGCTCGTCCTCGAGTTTCTTGATGGCGACGGACAGCGTCGGCTGCGCAACGAAGCAGGACTCGGCGGCATGGCCGAAGTGTTTGGCGCGCGCGACGGCGACGATGTATTTGAGCTCGGTGAGTGTCATGGGCGTAAGGTCGTCGAATTGCAGGTGTGCAATGATTATCCTGCCGTAGCTGAGCCTGGTAGGCCCAAGAAATAGTATTTTACAGTTAATCTTAGTCGATATAATTGCCCCGCGGGCGGATATCGCCTGCGGCGTACTTATGCGACGTAAATACGCGACGATCAGAAAGGCAAGCATGTCCACACCCTTCGGCCCCGCCGATGCCCAGGCCTACATCCACAAGCTGCTCACGGTGATGCACCAGCAGGGTGGTTCCGACCTCTTCATTTCCGCCGATTTTCCGCCCAGCATGAAGCACCAGGGCGCGATGAAGCCGATGAGCCAGCAGCGCCTGAGCGGCGAAGTCACGCGGGCCCTGGCGCTGTCGCTGATGAACGAGCGCCAGCGTCTCGAGTTCGAGGCCGAGATGGAATGCAACTTCGCGATCTCGCTGCCGAACGTCTGCCGCTTCCGCGTCAACGTCTTCGTGCAGCAGCAGAGCGTGGGCATGGTCGTGCGCACCATCGCCTCGGAGATCCCGACTTTCGAGAAGCTCGACCTGCCGGACGTGCTGAAGGACGTCGTGATGACCAAGCGCGGCCTGGTGCTGGTCGTCGGCGGCACGGGGTCCGGCAAGTCGACCACGCTGGCGGCGATGATCGACTACCGCAACAGCCATTCGGCCGGCCACATCATCACGGTCGAGGACCCGGTCGAGTACGTCCACAAGAACAAGAATTGCCTGGTCACGCACCGCGAAGTGGGCGTCGACACCCTGTCCTGGCACAACGCGCTGAAGAACACACTGCGCCAGGCGCCGGACGTGATCCTGATCGGCGAGATCCGCGACACCGAAACCATGGAGCACGCGATCGCCTTTGCCGAGACCGGCCACCTGTGCCTGGGCACGCTGCACGCGAACAACGCCAACCAGACCATGGACCGGATCATCAACTTCTTCCCGGAAGAGCGCCGGCCGCAACTGCTGATGGACCTGTCGGCCAACCTGCGCGCCATCGTCTCGCAGCGCCTGGTGCGTACGGAAGATGGAAAAGGCCGCAAGGCCGCCATCGAGATCCTGCTGAACACCCCGACCATCAGCGAGATGATCCTGAAGGGGAATTTCCACAGCATCAAGGAGATCATGCAGAAGTCGCGCGAGCTCGGCATGTGCACCTTCGACCAGGCGCTCTATGAGCTCTACAACAAGGGCTACATCGGCTACGACGAGGCGATCCGCAACGCCGATTCCGCCAACGGCCTGCGCCTGCAGATCAAGCTCTCGGGCGACCGCCGCGAGCCCGCCGAGGGCGGCGGCGCCAAATCGGCATCCCTGTCGATGGCGCTGGAAGAAGACGAACCGCAAGACCCCGCAACACCTCACTGAGTCACTATGCCGAATTTCGAAACCAAGATCTGCTCGCGCGCCGAGCTCCAGGCGCGCGTGGCCGCGCTGCCGAAACCCGTCGTCCTCACCAACGGCGTCTTCGACATCCTGCACCGCGGGCACGTGACCTACCTGGCGCAGGCGCGCGAACTGGGCGCCTCGCTGGTGGTGGCCGCGAACACCGACGCCTCGGTCAAACGCCTGGGCAAGGGCGACGACCGCCCGCTGAACAGCCTGGCCGACCGCATGGCGGTACTGGCGGCGCTGGAATCGGTCAGCCTGGTGGTGGAGTTCGACGAAGACACCGCGCTCGAAGTCGTGCTCGAAGCGCGGCCCGACATTTATGCCAAGGGCGGCGACTACGACATGACGGCGATTCCCGAAGGGCAGGCCGTGCTGGCCTATGGCGGCCAGGTGGCGGCGATCGACTTCGAGCATGACCGCTCGACGACCAAGCTGTTGAAAAAAGTGAGGGCCAGCTAAAGGCTGGCGCCGTTTACTGCTGAGTTATAATTTGGCAAGGGTGATCATGCCGCCGGCATGACAGGATGCGCGATGGTCGGGCCGCCACGCGGGTTCGCGCGCGTCCATCATGCACAGCATTCGTCCACCCTGCTTTCCTCGCAGCGCCCCGGCTGCACATCACGCTCCTCCCGTTCCCCCGCTGTTCCCGGCCCATGCGGGCAGGGCCGCGTTCGTGTTTTCCACGCGATCGACGCCACAGCCGGGCGGACGGCCGACCTGATCCTTTGACGATATACCCATGCAAACTGCAGCTCCACTCGTGACAAACGACGCCGTCGTGCTCGGCCTCCTGGCGGCAACCCTTGGCCTGGTGTTCTGGACTTCATCGCGGCCCAGCGGCTTCTGGAAACGCTTCTATACCTATGTGCCGGCGCTCCTGCTGTGCTACCTGATTCCGGCCATCCTCAATACCCTGGGGGTGATCGACGGCAACCTGTCGAAGCTGTACCCGGTGGCGCGCGACTACCTGCTGCCCAGCGCGCTGGTGCTGCTGTGCATTGCCATCGACTTCGGCGCCATCGTGCGCCTGGGGCCGAAGGCGATCGTCATGTTCCTGACAGGCACCGTCGGCATCATGTTCGGCGCGGTGGCGTCGTTCGAGATCATGCGCCTGATTCACCCGGAAACGGTGGCCGGCGAGACCTGGCGCGGCATGACCACGGTGACCGGCGCCTGGATCGGCGGCGGGGCCAACCAGGCGGCCATGAAGGAAGTGTTCGAGGTCGACGCCACCCTGTTCGGCCAGTTCGTCGCCGTCGACGTGCTGGTGGCCAACGTCTGGATGGCCGTGCTGCTGTTCCTGGCCAGCCGCGCCCAGGCCTTCGACCGTTGGACCGGGGCCGACCTGAGCGCCATCAACGCGCTCAAGGCGCGCATCGAAACCTACCAGGCCGAGCACGCGCGCACGATGAGCCTGACCGACCTGATGATCATCCTGGCGGTCGGCATCGGCGTCACCGGCCTGTCGCATGCGCTAACGAGCCCGACCGTCGGCTGGATCGCCAGCCTGCCCCAGGAGTGGCGGCTGCAGGACTACAGCCTGACGTCGAGCTTCTTCTGGATCGTGGTGTTCGCCACCACCTTCGGCCTGCTGCTCAGCTTTACCCGGGCGCGCAGCCTGGAAGGGGCGGGCGCCTCGACCATCGGCTCGGCCATGCTCTACATCCTGGTGGCGACCATCGGCATGCAGATGGACCTGAATGCGCTGCTCGACCGGCCGTGGCTGTTCCTGCTCGGCCTGATCTGGATCAGCGTGCACGGCGGTTTGCTGCTGCTCATGGCAAAATTGATCCGCGCGCCGCTGTTCTTCATGGCGGTCGGGTCGCAGGCCAACGTCGGCGGCGCGGCCTCGGCACCGGTGGTCGCGAGCGCTTTTCATCCTGCCCTGGCGCCGGTCGGCGTGCTGCTGGCGGTGCTCGGCTACGCCCTCGGCACCTATGGCGCCTACCTGACCGGATTGATGTTGCGCGCGCTGGCGACCTGAAGAAGGGGCCGGCGTCCGCGAGCGAGGAGACGCATGCCCAGAACGCTGGCCTTTGCCGTGCTGTTTTGCCTGGGTGCCTACGCGGCGGCCTGCCTGGCGCTGTTCCTCGCTCAGCGCTCCTTCATCTATTACCCGCCGGCGGTGCCGATGTTCCCGGCGTCGAAGACCTCGACGCTGGAGGTACCCGGCGCCGTGCTGCGGGTCTCCGAACGGCCGCTCCCTGGCGAAAAAGCCGTCATCTACCTCGGCGGGAATGCCGAGGACGTGTCGGCCAGCCTGCCCATGCTGAACGTGGCCTTCCCCGACCGCGCGCTCTACCTGTTGCATTATCGCGGCTACCTGGGCAGTTCGGGCAAGCCGAGCGAAAAGGCGCTGGTGGCCGATGCGCTGGCGCTGTTCGACCGCGTCGCCGCCGGGCACAAGCACATCGTGGTGATCGGGCGCAGCCTGGGCAGCGGCGTTGCGGTGCAGCTGGCGAGCCAGCGGCCGGTGGAGAAGCTGGTGCTGGTCACGCCTTTCGACAGCCTGCAGGCGCTGGCCACGCAACACTTTCCCTACTTTCCGGTGCGCTGGCTGCTCATGGACCGCTACGAATCCTGGCGTCACGCCGCGCAGGTAAGGGCGCCCACCTTGCTGCTGGCGGCCGAGCGCGACGAGATCGTCCCGATGCGCAGCAGCGAGCGGCTATTGGCGCGCTTTCCGGCCGGCGTGGCGCGGATGGAGGTGATCGGCGGAGCAGGACACAACACGATCGCGGAGTCGGCGGCCTACGTCGAGGCGCTGCGGTGGGCGAGGTGACAGCTGTCACGCCGCCGTGTGCTCGTTCGGCGCCGCCGTGACGCGTGCGATGGTGTCGAGCAGCGCGTCGGCCGGCACGGGTTTGACCAGGTGGGCGGCGAAGCCGGCTTCGCGCGACATCTGGCGGTCCTGCTCCTGCCCATAGCCGCTGACGGCGACCAGGGCGCTGGCGCCGCAGCAGGGCAGGCGCTTGAGGGCGCCGGCCAACGCGTGCCCGCTCATGTCGGGCAAGCCGATGTCGAGCAGGATGACCTCGTACCGGTCCTGTTCGGAGCGCGCCAATGCCGCCTGCGCCGAATGCTCGATCGTCACCGCGTGTCCGGCGCTCTCGAGCAGCATGCCGAGGGTGCGCGCCGCGTCGACGTTGTCGTCGACCACCAGGATGCGCCTGGCGCGGGTATCGGTGGGGGAGGTCGAACCGGCAAGCCGGGCCGGCGCCGTGCCGGCGCCTTGCTGCGCAGGCAGCAGCGGCAGGCGGACGGTGAAGCTGCTGCCGTGGCCGAGCCCCTCGCTGTGCGCCTCGACGCTGCCGTGGTGCAGTTCGACCAGCTTTTTGACCAGGGCCAGGCCCAGCCCCAGGCCGCCCTGGGCGCGGTCCGGCGTGCGCTGGGCCTGGGTGAACAGGTCAAACACGACCGGCAGCAGATCGGCGCCGATGCCGATGCCGTTGTCGCGCACCCGCAGCACCGCCACGTCGCCCTGCCGCTGCAGGGAGACATGCAGTTCGCCGCCATCGGGCGTGTATTTCGCCGCGTTGTTGAGCAGGTTGGCCGCCACCTGGACCAGGCGGGTCCGGTCGCCGCACACGGTCATGGGCTGCGCCGCGATGTCCAGCGCCAGGTGGTGCTTCCTGGCGTCGATCACGGGCTTGATCTGCTCCACCGCTTCGCGCAGCACGGCGCCCAGTTCCACGCTGCCCTGGTTGATCGTGACCAGTCCGCGCGTGACGCGCGAGACGTCGAGCAGGTCGTCGACCAGGTGCGTCATGTGCGCCACCTGGCGGCTGATCACGCCGCTGATCTCCTTGATGCGGGGCGCGTCGGCAAACAGCACGCGCAGCAACTGGGCGGCGCTGCTGATCGGCGCCAGCGGATTGCGCAGCTCATGGGCGAGCATGGCCAGGAATTCGTCCTTGCGCTGGTGCTCGCGCTCCAGGCGCTCCTGCTGCCGGTGCAGGCCGTCGAGCATGCGGTTGATGGCGCGCGCCAGGGTGACCGTTTCGCTGCTGCCCGCCAGTTCCGCGCGCAGTTCGCCGATCCCTTCCTCGCCGAGCTTGCCCGCGAACTGCTCGAGCTTGCGCAGGTCCTGGGTCAGGCCGAGCGAAAGGCGGGAGCCGAGCAGGAATACCAGCAGCGCCAGCAGCGCCGCGACGCCGCCGATCAGGCTGTATTGCGGCCAGGGCGTTTCCAGGGCATCGCGGAAGGCGGAGGCGTCGGCTTCCAGCGTCAGGCCGAGATGGGCGAACTCGCTCGGCGCCCGCACCGGCACCGCCAGGCCGGCGTCGTCCGCCGCCGCCCGGCGCTGCCCCTTCCAGGCCAGGATGGTCGAGGGCGCGGGACGCAGGTCGCGCAGCCCGATCTTGTACACCAGGGCGCCTTCGGGCGTGTTCGTGCGCGAATAGCGCAGCAGGCGCACGCCGACCAGTTCGGGGCCCTGGGCGCGGTCGAAGATCGCCGTCGTCTCCACGCCCTGGTCGATGCGCGCGCGCAGCCAGTCGAGCTGCCCGGCGTCGAAACGTTCGAGGCCGTTGCCCGAGATCGGCTTGCCTTCGAAATCGGTAAACAAGACCTGGACCGGAATGCCGTTGATCTGGCGCAGGCTGTTCAGGAAAGGCTCCAGATAGGTTTCCCGTCCCGCGCTGTCGACCAGGCCGGTCGCCAGGATGGGACTGTCGGCCACGTCCTTGATGCGCGAGGACAGGGTGGCGAGCGAATTGCTGACGGTCCTGGCGTTGAATGCGGTTTCGCTCTGCCGCAGCAGCGCCACCGCGGAGGCATGCTGGCGGTTGACCAGCCAGAGCGAGGCGGCGGCCACCAGCAGGACCGCCACGGCAGTCAGGATGGCGGAAGCGATCGCAAAGCGCCGCGTCAGGCTGCCCGACTGGAGTGGCGGCGACACCATGTCAGTCGGCGCTCGGCACCAGCACGCCGTCCTTGCGGTAGCGGGCGATCAGGAGTTCGCGCGCGCTCAGCGCCTCGTGGCGCGTGGGCGTGAACGGCGGCGCGTAGGTCTTGATCAGGCCGCGGTATTCGCGCACCTTTTCCAGGGCGTCGCGCACCGCTTTCCGGTCGGTGCTGCCGGCCAGGTCGATGGCCTTGGCCAGGATGTGCATCAGGTCATAGGCGTGGGCCACGCCCACCGGCCCCTCGATGTCCTCGATCCTGCGGATGGGCGACACCGCGGCGGCACTGGCCATGAAGCGCGCCAGCCGCTGCTTGTCGGCCTGGAAGAAGGAAAAGGTCTGGATCACGGAAAAGTCGACCTGGTGCAGGGCCGGCCCGGCCTGCCGGGTGAACTCGCCGCCGGTCACGCCCCAATGGCTCAGGATGGGCAGCCGCTCGGCCTTCGGCAAGGCGGCCACCTCGCGCACCAGGACGGCGGCTTCGTCGTCGTTGGCGACCAGCACGATGGCCTGGGCGCCGGCATTGCGCAAGGCCTGGTACCGGGCGACCAGGGTCTGGTCGCGCCAGTTGTACCAGGCGGTCTGCACGATGCGGATGTCCCTGTTGGTGGCGGTAAACTTTTCGGCCGCGGCCAGGTTGCTGCGGCCCCAGGAGGTATTCGTCAGCAGCAGCCCGACGCGGTGCAGGCCGCGCTTGCGCGCGGTGTCGAGCAGCTTGGGCATGGCCAGGCTGTCGCGCAGCGACAGGCGAAAGACGTAATTCGGGTGCATGCCGTTGTCGACGATCATGTCTGCTGAGGACCAGGTCGCCAGGAACAGCGTCTTCGTCGCCTTCAGGGTGGGCAGCTGCTCGATGATCACCGGGCTGAACCTGCCGCCGAACACGGCCACCAGATCCGGCATGCGCGCGAACTCCTCGAGATTGCGGATGCCGCGGGCCGGCATCGAACGGTGGTCTTTCGTGACCAGCTCGACAGGCCGGCCGCCCAGCACGCCCCCGGCGCGGTTGATCTCGCCGATGGCGCTGCGCAGGCCCAGTTCCACCGCCTGGGCCGAGGTGCTGTTGTCCAGGCCGAACTCGGCATCGAGCCCGACCCGCACCGGCGCCGGCGCTGCGGCGCAGGCAGCCTGCGATGCGAACAGCACGATACTGGTCACCAGGCCAGCGAAGGCCTTGCTCAGACGGGAAGCGGTCGGGATGGGCATGACGGTCCTGGAATATGCGTTCCGGTTATTGTAGTCGGCAAATATATGGAGGCTGGTGACTGTTGATTCCTCCAGCAAACCGAATGGCTTGCTCAGGCCCCGCCCGCATACCCATTCTGGCGCCAGGCCTCGTACACCACCACGGCCACCGTATTCGACAGGTTCAGGCTGCGGTTATCCGGCATCATCGGCAGGCGGATGCGCTGGCTCGGGGGGAAGCTTTCGCGCAGCGCCGGGTCGAGGCCGCGCGACTCGGCGCCGAACACGAACACGTCGCCGGGCTGGAATGCAGCGTCGGCAAAGGGCGAGGAGCCGTGCGTCGTCAGCGCGAACATGCGCGACGGATCGGGTTGCGCCTCAAGCAGGAAGGCGTCCCAGTTCTTGTGCACCTTCATGGTCGCGTAATCGTGGTAATCCAGCCCGGCGCGGCGCATCTTGGCGTCGTCCAGCGGAAAGCCGAGCGGCTCGATCAGGTGCAGCTGGACGCCGGTGTTGGCGCACAGGCGGATGACGTTGCCCGTGTTGGGCGGGATTTCGGGTTCGACCAGGACGACGTGAAACAAAAGCTTTTCCTCCAAATAATCAATGTGGCGGCGTGCGCGCGAACACCAGGTTCGACACGCGCGCCGCGCCGGCACGCTTGAGCGTGGCGGCGACTTCATTCAGTGTGTGCCCGCTGGTCATGACGTCGTCGACGACGCCGACGTGGCGGCCGGCAACCAGCCCGAGCCCAGCCTCGGCGACGTCGAACGCGCCGCGGATGTTGTCCGCGCGCTCGCTCGGCGCCACGCTCGACTGCGCCTGGGTCTCGACCCTGCGCACCAGCAGGCGCGGCTCGAGGGC
>DNCF01000350.1 GCA_003484545.1 Massilia sp.
CCGGTGCAGGCGAGCGGCGGCGGCTTCGTGGTCCAGCTGGCCCGCACCGGCGTCGAGCTGGCGGTGCCGGAAGGCGCGACCCTGCTCGAGGTCCTGACCGCGAACGGCGTTGCCATCGATTCGTCCTGCCAGGCCGGCATCTGCGGCTGCTGCGAAGTGCGGGTGCTCGAAGGAGAAGTCGACCACCGCGACGAGGTCCTGAGCGCTTCCCAGCGCGCCGCCAACAACGCGATGATGGCCTGCTGCTCGCGCGCCAAAGGCGAACGCCTCGTGATCGACCTCTAGTACCGTTTATCTGGCGCCGGTCCCGGCCCTCCAGCGGGGAACCGGCGCCAGGTCTTTCGCCGCGCCCGGACTTGCGTCCGGAGCGCGGTTTTTTTTGGCGCTGTCACCGTTATTGGTCGGGTTATTACCCATCTTCGACCCGGACACCTGAACGTGTGAACTGCGCGCCAGCCGGCGTCGGGCATCGGTCCCGGCCGGGCCGTCCACGCTAGACCCCCACTCCCGGCGGTCCGTCCAGTGTCTTCGCCCGCATCAGCGCGCGCCGCACCGCGCGGTCACGCGCAACGATCCGCCAACCGGCCACACCGCCCCAGCAGCCCAGGACCAGCAAGACCGCCAGCGCGGCGCCAATGCCGAAGAAGTAGCCAGCCCCGAAGACGAGGAATGGCGCGAACCACGCCAATGTGGCGGCGCCCGATAGCAACGACAGCCAGGTGCTCTCGCGGAGCGTGGCCGCCGCTGCGCCCGGGGCGGCCCAGCCCAGGACGCTGGACCAGTCGTCGGGCCTGCCAAAGGCGACCAGCCAGGACGCGCCGCTGGACGGCACCACGCCGCGCCCGAGCTGGACGCCGTAGCGCACGCCATCCCGGTTGCGGAAGCTGAAATCGCCACGGCCGGGGGCGGCGTCGAAGACCTCGTCGAAGTCGATGCGCTGGATATGCATGGCGGCCGCTCCTGTCGGTGTTCATGTTCGAAGATGAGAATATAGCAAACCCCAGCGGGGTTCCTGGTCCGGCACGGTGGGCACGGGACGCCCGCCATTCCCCGCCGCCCAGACAAAAAAAACCGGCGGCGCCGCATCAGCGGCACCGCCGGTTCTCAGGCCAGGACCTGGACTCAGCCCACGCGCACCTTGCCCGGTTCGAGCGGTGCGGCGTCCTGCTGCGGCGCCGCGTCCGGGACGCCGGCGCCGGCCGTATGCACCGGCAGCTCCTGGTCGAAGCGCTCGGCGCTGAAGTAGTACGCCACCGCGCTGACCACGCACAGGCCGCCGAAGAACACCGCGACCAGCACCGGATCGGCGCCGCCGCGCATCGCCAGCAGTCCCGAGGCGATCATCGGCGCCAGGCCCGAGCCGAGGGTCGAGGCCAGCTGAAAGGTCACGGCGATGCCGCTGTAGCGCACGTCGGCGGCGAACTTCTCGCCCATCCAGGTGTTGACCGGGCCGCCCATCATCGCCTGCACCAGCGGCAGCGCCAGCACCAGGGCCAGGATCAGGCCGCCGATCGTGCCCTGGTTCACCAGCAGGAAGATCGGCCAGGTCAGCGCGGCGCCGAGCAGCGCGCCGGTGATCAGGAGCGGGCGGCGGCCGAACCGGTCGGACAGCGCGCCGAAACACGGCATCGAGAAGATGTGGATGAAGTTCGCCACCGTCATCGCCATCAAGGCATCGGTGCGGGTGTGGCCGACCGTGACCGCGTAGTTCAGCAGGAAGGCGGCGGCGAAGGTGGCGAAGGCCAGCGGCGCCAGGCCGCCGATCACTCCCGAGAGCACCTGGGCGCGGTTGTGGCGGAACACGGTCACGACCGGCAGCACGCTGACCTTCTTGCCCGAGGCCAGGCGCTTCTTGCGGGCTTCCTCGAACTCCGGCGTTTCGTCGAGCTTCATGCGGATCACGATGCCCAGCACCACCAGCAGGGCGCTGAGCAGGAAAGGCACGCGCCAGCCCCAGGCCAGGAACTGCTCGTTCGGCAGCTTCGAGAACAGCATCATCACCAGGGTGCCGAGCACGGCGCCGCTGGGGCCGCCGGAAGCGACGATCGATACCGCCAGGCCGCGCCCCTTGGGCTTGGCGTGCTCCATCGACATCAGGGTCGCGCCGCCCCACTCGCCGCCGATGGCGAAGCCCTGCACCAGGCGCAGGATCACGAGCAGGATCGGCGCCAGGATGCCGATCTGCTGGTAGGTCGGCAGCAGGCCGATGAGGACGCTGGCGCCGCCCATCATGATCAGGGTGATCATCAGGATCTTCTTGCGCCCCAGCCGGTCGCCGTAGTGGCCGAAGACCACCGCGCCGAGCGGGCGCGCGAAGTAGCCGGCCGCCAGGGTCGCGAAGGCCGACAGCGTGGCGATCATCGGGTCGAGATTGACGAAGAAGATGTGCGGGAAGGCGAGCGCCGCGGCGACGCCGTAGAGCAGGAAGTCGTAGTACTCCAGCGTCGTGCCGAGGTAGCTGGCGATGATCGCTCTTCTACGGTTGGTGTGCTGCGCGTTGTTGGATTGGTCGGCCATGTTCATTCCAGAAGTTGATTGATCGGTAGCGGGATCGGCATGCGCATCAGGAAGCGCGCTTGCCGCCTTCCTGTTCCGGGGTGTCGAAAATGGCCGGGATCTGCTTGAAATCGGCGACCTTGCCCATCGGTGCGTGCATCTTCAGCATCGGCAGGTAGTAGCGCAGGTAGGCCAGCACCAGGATCACGTTCATGTACAGGCACCAGACCGCCATGTAGGTGCTGAACAGGCGCTCGTAGCGCAGGTTCAGCACGATCGAGTTGTGGAACACCATGTACGAGACCGGCAGGGCCGCGGCCAGGGCCAGCGGCACGAAGACGTTGAAGACGAGGCAGATGCCGACCACCAGTTCGACCGTCTTGACGATGTCGAACAGGCCGACCTCGATCAGCGACACCAGCATCACGTTGGAGGCATGCAGGGTGCCGTAAGGCTGGGGGAAGATCGGCGGGTAGCCGAACATCGACAGCAAATGGCTGGCGCCGCTGACGATCATCCAGGCGCCGAGCATGATACGGAAGAAGGTGAGGACCAGCCTGCCGACGAACCAGATGTCGAGCTTGCCGGCGGCGCCGACGGTGGTGTGGGTGGAAATCGCCATGTTTGATGTCTCCTGATGGTTTCTTGTATTCGGGGGCGGCGCGCCGTGCTTATTTCAGGCCGAGGTCGACCGGCTTGCCCAGCGCGCTCTCGGCGCAGGACTGGTCGCCGAGCGGCTGGGCGATGGTCTTGCGCCAGACGATGCGTCCGTTCGCGGTCCGGAACATGTCCACCAGCTCGTGCGCCGGCAGCGTGCCGACCGCGTCGACGCAGTGGTGGACCGCCACGTTCAGGCCTTCGGCCACGACCTGGCGCACGGTCGATTGCAGCGGCGCCGAATGCTGGCGGTACACCGCCTGCGGCGTGAGGTCGACCGTCTTGCCGGTGTAATACCATTCGGCCGCGCGGGCCGGCTCGCCCATGGCGTAGGCCACGTTCATGTAGCCGGCCACCACCTCGCGCGGCAGCTTCGCCACGCCGGGGCCGTCGTCGCCGTACCAGCGCGGATTGAAGTGCAGGTCCTGCGCGACGTAGGCCGTGAGCAGCAGCCCGGCCGCGATCGTCAGGCCGTTCAGGGTTCGTTGGTTGATCATTGGTGTGTCTCCTGTTTGATCGTGGATTCGGTACCGGGCGCGGCGTCCGTTACGGCGCCCGCTACGGCGTCCGTTACGGCGCCCG
>DNCF01000259.1 GCA_003484545.1 Massilia sp.
CACCGCCATCAGGCGCAGCAGGCGCAGGCGGAAACGCTCGGCGTCCTCGGTGACGTTCAGGGAAATCGTGTGTTCGCGCGCGCCAGGCACGCCGAAATAGTTGGCGGTGCTACCGACCGCCATCACCAGCGAGCCGTAGGCGATCTGGCGTTCGTGCAGCACGTCCTCGCCGTCGGCGGTGCGCACGGCGCCGACCGTGATGCGGCGCTGTCCGGCGTCGAGATGCGTCATCGGGCCGTAGACAAAGGTGAAGCCGTTATCGTGGGCCAGCATCTGGTAGGACAGGCCTTCCTGGTGGATGTCGAGCGTGCCCGCCGCCACCTCGTGCAGGGAGGGCTTCCAGATGTGGTAGAGGCGGCAATCGACCAGCATCACCTTCGACGGACCGAGTTTGCGCCCCAGCTTGCAGGCCAGCTCCAGGCCGCCCGCCCCACCACCAACGATCACGAATTCACTCTGCAAAGCCACCTCCCCATGTCGTGCCACATGACACCGCCTCCAGTCTACACCGGCGGCGCGATCCGCGTGGAACACGACCCTGAAAAGCGGCTCCCGGACAGCCGGCCTCGAACGGCCGGCCCGGCCCCGCGCCGGCGCTCAGTGATCGCGGCCGTGCCCGTGTCCGTGGCCGTGGCCCTTGCCATGGCCGTGGCCCTTGCCATGGCCATGGCCGCGGTCCTCGTGACGGTCGTGACGGTCATGGCGGTCGTGATGGCGCTCGACGACGCGGTAGTGGCGCTCGCGGTAGCGCGGCGCGTAGGTGTTGGTGTACCAGTCGTCGCGCACGAACATCACCGGACGGCCGCAGGCGTCGTAGCGGCCGCAGTAATGCTTCCACTTCTTGCGGTGGCCCGGCGGTACGCGCAGGTAGATCGGTTCGACGCGCACGTGGCGCACCTCGCGCACGATCACCGGGCGCTCGTAGATCACCGGCGGACGGCCGAAGTCGCCGAGGTCGAGGCGTCCGTAGAAGCCGGGCTGGCCGACACTGATGCTGACGTTGGTCTGGGCCAGGGCGGGCGCCGCGCAGGCGGCCAGGGCGACGGTGGCGAACAACAGCTTGAAGGGAGATCTCATCGTGGGTCCTCTCGATATCTTGTTTGATGTGAACTTTATCAGGCGAAAGGTTACTTTTCAGTATGCTGCAACACACATTTACAACTTGTCGCGCGCCAATAGCCACTGTGGCATGAATCAGACGGGCTCCTCGCTACAATCGGCTCCAGTGCACTGCAAGGAGCCTTCCATGTCCCGTCCCCGCATTTCCCTGGCGTTCGCCGGCCTGCTGGCCGCGGGCGGCGCCCAGGCGCAGATCGGCGCCGGCGTCGACCTCGGCACCACCGGCGCCGGCGCCCACCTGGTATTCGGCCTCACCCCCAGCCTGAACGCCCGCCTCGGCCTGAACTACTTCAAGCACGACTTCGACAAGAGCACCGACGACGTCGATTACGCGCTCGACGGCAAGCTGCAGACCTTCAACGCCCTGCTCGACTGGTATCCGCGCGCCGGCGGCAACTTTCGCCTCTCGGGCGGCGTGTTCTACAACGACACCCGGTTCGACGCCGTGGGCAGGCCGGACCGCAGCGGCAGCTTCCGCGTGAACGGGACTACCTACGACGCCGCCCAGGTCGGCCAGCTGGTCGGCAAGGTGGACTTCCGCAAGGCCGCGCCCTACCTCGGCATCGGCTGGGGCAATCCCTTCGCCACGACGCGCGGCTGGCGCTTCGGCGCCGACCTCGGCGTGTTCTACCAGGACGAGGCGCGCGTCAGCCTGCGCAGCGTCAACTGCACCGTGCAGGCCGGGCTGTGCGGCCAGCTTGCCGGCGACCTGGCGGCCGAGGAAGCGCGCCTGGCCGAGGAAGCCTCGGACTACAAGTTCTATCCGGTGCTGCGCGCCAGCCTGTCCTATCGTTTCTGATCAGGAAGGTGCTTCCCTAAGGCGCGCGGCCCGGGCGCGGTTTTGGCTATCATCGGCGCCAAGGAGGTTCGCCATGAAACTGCACGTGCTGCGCCTGTCCGCCCTCGCCCTGGCCTGCGTCCTGGCCAGCGGATGCAAGGACCGCCACGAGCCGGTCAAGCCGACCGTGCCCGCGGCATCAAGCATGTTCGTCGACCGCTGATGCCGGACCGGTGTCGTTTGGTCGTGCCCGCCGGCGCGCGGCAGGGTAAACTATCGGCTGTTCATTTTTGCCCAAGGTTTCCATGTCGTTTGCCTCGCTCGGCCTGATCGACCAGATCGTCCACACCCTAGAATCGCTCGATTACGAGAACCCGACCGCCGTCCAGTCCCAGGCGATTCCCGCCGTCCTCGCCGGAAAGGACGTCATGGCCGCGGCCCAGACCGGCACCGGCAAGACCGCCGGCTTCGCCCTGCCCCTGCTGCAGCGCCTGTTCAAGAAGACCTCGAAGGTCAGCCCGAACGCGGCGCGCGCGCTGGTGCTGGTGCCGACCCGCGAGCTGGCCGAGCAGGTGCACGAGAGCTTCCGCGCCTACGGCGCCGGCCTGGAGCTGCGCACCATGGTGGCCTACGGCGGGGTCAGCATCAACCCGCAGATGATGAACCTGCGCAAGGGCGTGGACGTGATCGTCGCCACGCCCGGCCGCCTGCTCGACCTGCACCGCCAGAACGCGGTGAAGTTCAACGAGGTGCAGACCCTGGTGCTGGACGAGGCCGACCGCATGCTGGACCTCGGCTTCTCGAAAGAGCTCGACCAGGTGTTCGCCGCCCTGCCCAAGAAGCGCCAGACCCTGCTGTTCTCGGCCACCTTCTCCGACCAGATCCGCGCCATGGCCAACCGCCTGCTGCGCGAACCGGTGCGCATCGAGGCGACGCCACGCAACACCACCGCGAGCGCGATCAAGCAGTGGCTGGTCCCGGTCGACAAGAAGCGTAAGCCCGAGCTGTTCCTGCACCTGCTGAAGAAGCACGGCTGGCCCCAGGTGCTGGTCTTCGCCAAGACCCGCAAGGGCGTGGACGAGCTGGTCGGCCTGCTCGAGGCCAAGCGCATCGCCGCCGACGCGATCCACGGCGACAAGCCGCAGCCGGCGCGCCTGCGCGCCCTGGAGCGCTTCAAGGCCGGCGAAGTGAAGGTGCTGGTGGCGACCGACGTCGCCGCGCGCGGCCTCGACATCGACGACCTGCCGGTGGTGGTCAACCTCGACCTGCCGATCGTGGCCGAGGACTACGTGCACCGCAGCGGCCGCACCGGCCGCGCCGGCGCCTCGGGCGAAGCCATCTCGCTGGTCTGCGCCGACGAGGTCGAGCAGCTGGCCGCGATCGAACTGCTGACGAAACAGACCCTGAAACGGATCGAGGAAGCCGGCTTCGAACCGGATCACCGCGTGCCCGAGACGAATGCCAGCGGCCAGGTCATCAAAAAGCCGAAGAAACCGAAGAAGCCGAAGGGCGACGCCAAAGTGGTGCAGGAAGACGTGCGCTTCCGGCGCTGAGCTCCCTGGAGAGTCCGTGAAAGATTATTTCATTAAACGATTCCCTCTGAAATAATATTTCACTGCAACACCAGCCGCAGCTTGCGCACGCCCTCCTCCCCGGTCGTGACCTCGAAGCCGAGCTTCTTCACCAGCGCGATCATGCGGCTGTTCTGCGGCAGCACCTCGCCGACGATTTCGCGCGTGCCGCGGCTGCGGCAGTAGTCGATCAGCTTGCCCATCAGGATCCTGCCGAGGCCGTGGCCCTTCAGGTCCGAGCGCACCGTGACCGCGAATTCGGCCGAGGTATTGTCGGGATCGGCCACCACCCGTCCCACGCCCAGCGTCTCGGGCTCGCCGTCCTCGCCGGTGCGGGTGGCGATGAAGGCCATCTCGCGGTCGTAGTCGATCTGGGTGAAGCGCGCCAGCTGCGAAGGCTGCAATTCGCGGATGCGCACGAACATGCGGTAGCGGACGTCGTCGGGCGTGAGCGCGGCGAAGAACTTCAGGTGGGCGGTGCCGTCTTCCGGCCGCACCGGGCGCAGCAGCAGCGTGCCGCCGTTCCATTCGATGGTCTCTTCCAGTTCGCGCGGATAGGGCCGGATCGCCAGCCGGTCGAGCGCCGAACCCGCGCGGTCGGGCAGCGCCAGGCGCACGCGGGCGTCGAGCACCACGGCGCCGCCGGC
>DNCF01000362.1:0-2412 GCA_003484545.1 Massilia sp.
AGCTGGCGAGCCAGGGCAGCGGCGCCAGCTCGATTCCCGTTGCCTGAACGTCGGCGCGCCGGCTTGCCAGGTCCATTACCAGGCCGCCGAGGCCGCTGCCGATGTCGATCACCGCCAGCTCCCGGCCCTGGGGCAACTGCCGCGCCACCGCCTCCCAGGCCGCCCGGCCCGATGGGTAGTACGGCACCTGGGTGCGGAAGGTCGACCAGTACAGCACCAGCATGAACAGGAACACGGCCAGGAACAGCCAGGGCGGAAGTTCGAACCGGCTGGTGCCGAGCACGGCCAGCGGGAACAGCAGCTGGATCGCCAGCCACCAGCGCGCCAGGCGGCGCCAATCAGTCAGCGCGGCGGCGCACACGCCCTGCACCAGTGCGGCGCTCAGGTAGGAAGGATGGGCGCCGGCGCGCGCCAGCAGGAACACGATCAGCAGGGTCAGGGGAAAGGCGGCCAGCTGGCACAGCAGTGCCTGGACGGCCGGTGCGCGCAGGATGCGCCGGAGAGTCACCGCAGCTTCCCTGCCGCGCACCGCATCATGCGAACGGGAAAGCGTTCAGGCGTCGGGCTGCGCGTCCGCCTGGCGGGCGGCGGCATCCTTGGCCTTGCGCGTCTTGCCGGCGCGCGAAGGCATGTGGCACAGGCCGCACAGGTAGTCGCTGTTGAGGTCGAGGGTATCGACGACGAACTTGCCCTTGCACTTGCCGCAGGGCGTCAAGCGCAGCATCCCGCTCTGGAAGAAGCGCACCAGGGTCCAGGCGCGGGTCAGCGAGAGCAGCGGCTCTTCGCCGGGCTCGGCCGGCATTTGTTCGAGGTAGAGCTTATACGCCTTCATCACGGCCTGGATGCCGGTGGCGCCTGCGTTCTCGACCAGGAAATTGTGGATGTTGATGAACAGCGAGGAATGGATGTTCGGCTGCCAGGTCAGGAACCAGTCGGTGGAGAAAGGCAGCATGCCCTTCGGCGGCGAGACGCCGCGCAGTTCCTTGTACAGCTTGATGAGGCGCTCGCGGGACAGCGATACCTCGGTCTCGAGCAGCTGGAGGCGTGCGCCCAGCTGGATCAATTCGATGGCAAGCTGGATTTCTTGCGCTTCAGATACGACGCTTTTTTTGCTCATCCTGCAACTCCTGCTTCAGTCCGGCTATCCTACACTATCGAACCGAAGCAGAGGCAAGCTTTTAGGCAATTTCTTCGGCAGGCTGTCCAGCCATCAGGATCGCGGCGTGCGACTGGGCCAGGGCGCGGTCCTTGCTGTGGCTGGTGAGCATCGACAGGATCGCGGTGTCGTCGAAGCGGAAACGGGCCAGCATCATGTTGCCGCCAGCAAGCTTCAGGATCTGGGCGTTGCTCATGCCTTCGATCAGGTCGGCGATGTCGGCCGAGATGCCGAGGCGGAAAATCGCGGTGACCTTGTCGGCGCGGATCATCTGCTGCGCGAGCATCAGGTAGCTCAGGTTCGCATCGCGGATTTCAGCCATCATGTCGTTTGCAGTCATTTTCCACTCTCCGTTGTTTGATCCTGGCGTCGGTTGTTGCTAATGATTGTTGCCAGTGAGATAGATTCTGACCGTAGAGAAACATTAGGGGAATCGGACGGACACTGTATTTTGCGTCCGGCAAAGGCGAGAACATCCGTAGGAGTTTGTCTGACAAACCCTCTCGGATGGGGGATGCGCTCCTATGAAAACGGAGGCGAATGCGGTGCTACGAGACTTGCCGTTTTGCAGCTTGAAGCAAACCCGGCAGAAGCATCATGTGTTGGTTTACGTCAACCAAATCGGAAACTTTAGGGTGGTTCTGAAATTTTTTTCAGTCCCGCTTCATGCCCTTCTGATCCTTTAACGGCAACGCTTCGGACAACTTTAGGGTTTTTGAAAAATATTTTTGAACATTTTTCGACCGCCCTTTTGCTGCCTCTGTACCCTTTACGGCGGACTCGGCGGGAACTTTAGGGTGGATGGCAAAAAATGTTGAAAAAAGTCGAAAAAATTCGCGTATGTCCCATATCGGCCAAAAAAGATAGCAAAGCGACATTTTTCCACCGTCTCCGGATGCCCTTTTCTTGCTACACTGCCCGCCGAATGCCTGTCCGGCCTATACAACTGCTGACCGTCGGCCGGCTTGGCCATGTCGGCCATTACCCAACTAATCATCCATGAGCGAACTCACCACCACCCGCGCCGCCTGCCTCGCACGCGACGCCCAGGACCCGCTGGCGCCGCTGCGCCAGCGCTTCGACCTGCCCGCCGGCGTCATCTACCTCGACGGCAACTCCCTCGGTGCCCGCCCGCGCGCCGCCCTGCAGCGCGCCCAGGAGGTGGTCGCGCGCGAATGGGGCCAGGACCTGATCAAGAGCTGGAACACGGCCGGCTGGTTCGACCTGCCCAAGCGCCTGGGCGCGCGCCCGGCGCC
>DNCF01000362.1:2559-4819 GCA_003484545.1 Massilia sp.
CGGTGAACCCGATCCATTCGTAGTAGTCGTAGCTGCGCTGGACCCGCTCGAGCGCCTGGCGCCGCTGGTCGGCGCCGGCGCCGACGAGGTGGTCGTCACCGACAGCACCTCGCTCAACCTGTTCAAGGCCCTGGCCGCCGCCGTGCGCATCCAGGCCCAGGGAGAAAACGCGAACCGCCGCGTCATCGTCACCGAGCGCAGCAACTTCCCGACCGATATCTACATGGCCGAAGGCCTGACCAGCTGGCTTGAACGCGGCTACAGCGTGCGACTGGTCGATTCAAGCGAGGAACTGCCGGCCGCGATCGACGCCGACTGCGCCGTGGTCATGCTGACCCATGTGAACTACCGCACCGGCTACCAGCACGACATGGCCGCCCTCACCCGCCACGCGCACCAGCATGGCGCATTGATCGTCTGGGACCTGGCGCACTCGGCCGGCGCGGTGCCGGTCGACCTGAACGGCGCCGAGGCCGACTTCGCCGTCGGCTGCACCTATAAATACCTGAACGGCGGCCCGGGTTCCCCGGCCTTCATCTGGGTGCCGCGGCGCCACCAGGCGCAGTTCAAGCACCCGCTGTCGGGCTGGTGGGGCCACGCCCAGCCGTTCGCGATGGCGCACGGCTTCGCGCCCGTCGAGGGCATCGGGCGCGCCCTGTGCGGCACCCAGCCGGTGGTCTCGCTGGCGATGGTCGAGTGCGGCCTGGAGGTGTTCGAGGAAACCACGATGGAGGCGATCCGCGCCAAGTCGCTGCAGCTGACCGACCTCTTCATCGAACTGGTCGAGTCGCGCTGCGCCGGCCACCCGCTGGGCCTGGTGACGCCGCGCGAGCACGCGCGCCGCGGCAGCCAGGTCAGCTTCACCCATCCGCACGGCTACGCGGTGATGCAGGCCCTGATCGAACGCGGCGTGATCGGCGACTACCGCGAACCGGAGATCATGCGCTTCGGCTTCACCCCGCTGTACACCAGCTTCGCGGACGTGTGGGACGCCGTCGAGATCCTGAAGGACATCCTCGACCGCGAAGACTACGATGTGGCCGCCGAACGCGGCGCCGTGACCTGAAGGCCAGCATGAGCACCATGGAAAACAAGCCGCAGAACAAGCCCGCCGAGTGGCACGGCGCCAAGATGGACTTCAAGGAGTCGATGAGCTACGGCGACTACCTGGGCCTGGACCAGATCCTGTCGGCCCAGCACCCGCTCTCGCCGAACCACAACGAGATGCTGTTCATCATCCAGCACCAGACCAGCGAGTTGTGGGTCAAGCTGATGCTGCACGAGCTGCAGGCCGTGCGCGGGCAGCTGCGCGCCGGCGAACTCGACCCGGCCTTCAAGATGCTGGCGCGCGTCGCCCGCATCATGGACCAGCTGGTGCACGCCTGGGACGTGCTGGCGACCATGACGCCCTCCGAATACACGGCGATCCGGCCCTACCTCGGCGCCTCTTCCGGCTTCCAGTCGCACCAGTACCGCGAGCTCGAATTCATCCTCGGGAACAAGAACCCGCAGCTGCTCGCCGTGCACGAGAAGAACCCGCCGGCGCATGCCATCCTCGAGCGCGAACTGCACACGCCGTCCGTCTACGACGAATCGGTGATGCTGCTGGCGCGCAGCGGCTTCGCCATCGCGCCCGAACGCCTGAGCCGTGACTGGACCCTGCCGACCGAAGCGGACGAATCGGTGAAGGCGGCCTGGCTGGCGGTCTACCAGGAACCCGACAAGCACTGGGGCCTGTACGAACTGGCCGAAAAGCTGGTCGACCTCGAGACGGCCTTCCGCTTCTGGCGCTTCCGCCACGTAACCACGGTCGAGCGCATCATCGGCTTCAAGACCGGCACCGGCGGCACGGCCGGCGTGAGCTACCTGCGCAAGATGCTCGACGTGGTGCTGTTCCCCGAGCTGTTCGCCCTGCGCACGGCGCTCTAGCCAGGCTGCACGTCGCTGCTGCCCGGCGCCGAGCCGCCCGGCGCGCGCGTAGAATGGCCGGAACGACAACGGAACGAACCGAGGGAAACCCCATGGATTGCGACGTCCTGACTCTCGCCGGCCTGTGGAACTCCGGGCCGCAGCACTGGCAGACCCTGTGGGAAGCGCGCCATGCGCGCCTGCGGCGCGTCGAGCACCGCGACTGGAACAATCCGCAGCGCGACGAATGGGTGGCCGAACTCGACGCCGCCGTCGGCGCCTGCCAGGGCGCGCCGGTGCTGGTCGCGCACAGCCTGGGCTGCATGCTGGCGGCGCACTGGGCGGGGTCAGA
>DNCF01000260.1 GCA_003484545.1 Massilia sp.
TCGGCGACGATGGCCGCACCGGAGCCGGCCTCGATCTGGTCGACGAGGGCCTCGAAGCAGGCCGCGGTGCCGCAGCCGACACCGTCGCCCGCGAGGACCGAGCACATGACTTCGGCGTCGCGCCCGCGCGGCGCGAAGATCAGGACACGCTCTTCGCCGGTGCTAGCGGTCCGCATCGTCTTCGGTGGTCATCATCGGTGTCCTGCCGCGATAGGTCGGCAGGCCGGTCAGCACGCCCTCGAAGCCTTCGAGCGGCTCGCCGATGCGGATGCCGTCGGCGCCGAGCTGCAGTTCGTGGATGGTCAGCGCGTGGGTCGCGGTGCGGCTCTTGATGACCGTGAGCGCGCGGCTCAGGCGTCCGTTCGACTCGAAGAAGCGCAGCAGCACGGTGGTGTCGGACAGGTAGCTCAGGTCGACGTCGTTTCGCACGTCGCCGATCAGGCCATGCTGGCCGAGCACCAGCACCGTGGTCACGCCCTGCTGGTTCAGGTAGGACAGCAGTTCGTGCATCTGCAGCGTCAGGTACTGCTCGCCCGGCATTGCCTGCAGGTAGGCGTTCAGGCTGTCGATGACGATGAAGTCGACATTGTCCTGCTCGACCGCGTCGCGCAGCATCTGGGCGAATTCGCCGGGCGAGAGCTCGGCCGGGTCGATGTGGGAGATGCTCAGCTGGCCATTGTCGACATAGGGGCGCAGGTGCATCCCCAGCGAGGCGCTGCGCGCGAAGAAGGTGCCGAGGCCCTCGTCGAACAGGTAGAAGGACGCCTTCTCGCCGCGCTCGAGCGCGGCCAGCAGGCAGCGCACAGAGAGGGTGGTCTTGCCGATGCCGGACGGGCCCACCATCAGGGTATTCGTGCCGCGCACCAGGCCGCCGCCCAGCAGGCGGTCGAAGCCGGCCGCGCCGCTGGGGCTGACGGCCGGGGCAAAATCGCGGATATGCTCGGCCGCCACCAGGCGCGGGTACATGACGATGCCGCCGGTGTCGAGGTTGTAGTCGTGGAAGCCGCCGCGGAAGCGGATGCCGCGCATCTTGACGATGTTCACGCGGCGCCGCTCCTTGCCGAACTCCTTGGCGAGCTGCTCCAGGCTGATGACGCCGTGGGCGATGCTGTGCAGGTGCTGGTCCGAGGCGTTGGATTTGTCGTCGAGCAACAACACGGTGCAGGCGCGCGCCGTGAAGAACTGCTTGAGCGCGAGGATCTGGCGCCGGTAGCGCAGCGGATTCTGCGCCAGCAGGCGCATCTCGGACATGCTGTCGAACACCACGCGCACCGGCTTCAGGCTGTCGACCTGGTCCATCACCTTGCGCGTGGTCTCGGCCAGCTCGACCTCCGACGGGTGGAATACCGACTGCTGGGCATCGACATCGAGCGCCTCGTCGCCGGCCAGCTCGTGTATCGCCAGCGCATCGAGCGACCAGCCGTGGCTGGCGGCGACGGCGCGCAATTCGTCCGCCGTTTCCGAGAGGGTGATGTACAGGCCGCGCTCGCCCCTGGCCACGCCGTCGAGCAGGAATTGCAGGCCCAGCGTGGTCTTGCCCGTGCCCGGCGTGCCCTCCACCAGGTAGACCCGCTGCGGGGTCAGGCCGCCGCCCAGGATATCGTCGAGGCCCGGGATGCCGGTCGACATGCGTGCGGATGCGCCCGGGAGGACGCTGTGCGAGGGAGATGCGGTGTTCATGAGGCGGCCTATGGCTGGGCCGGGATCGACGGCTGCGCCGCCGTGGGGGCGGAGCCGTCGCATGTCCGACCGGTTGTGATGGCGCCGCCGGCGTCTACCGGCATTGCTGACGATGCATTATAGAGTGCTTCGGCGGCACAGGGCTCGCGCGAGACGTTGCCTAACGGCCACAACAGCCGCGTGTCAGGCGGCCTCGATGCGGCTCAGGCGCTGGCCGTAGATGCCCCAGGTGACGTCGACACCGTCGACCGTGCCGCGCAGGGCCCAGCCGGTGCCGATCTTCTCGACCGTGATGGCGGTCTCGAGTTCCTTCGCGACCTTTTCTGCCCAGCCCTGGGCGGCGCCCCGGCCCTTGAACAGTTCCTGGCCTTCATAAATGACGGTGGCGTCGAAGACGGGTGCGGCGAATACGGACATGGTGTTTTAACCTCGAGAGTGGAAAAGAAAATGCCCCGGCAAGCGGGGCATCGTCGGATGGTCGATTTTACTTGATCACTTACTTGATCACTTACTTGATCGCGCGGATCGATTGCAGCACCGGCTGCAGCACCGCCGCGCCGAGGCGGGCGCTGCGTGCGCCGTCCCAGCCGACCTGCGGGTCCGGATCGTTGGCGTTGTCCTTGAACGGCAGTTCCAGGGTCAGCGACAGGCAGCCGAAGGCGTGGGTGATGTGCGGCGAACCCATGGTCAGAGTTTCCTCGCTATACGGCGATTCGCCATAGCCGTGCACGTCCTGGAAGTCCGGGCTGGCGATCTTGAAGTCGGCGATGAAGCGCTTCTGGGCCGCGTCCTGCTCGGCCGTGAAGTTCGGCAGGGATTCGCTGCCGGCCACGAAGACATACGGCAGGCCTTCGTCGCCGTGCACGTCCAGGCACAGGTCGACGCCGGTTTCATGCATCTTCTGCTTGACCAGGAACACTTCCGGGCTGCGTTCCATGCTCGGGTTCAGCCATTCGCGGTTCAGGTTGGCGCCGGCGGCATTGGTGCGCAGGTTGCCGCGGACGGAACCGTCCGGATTCATGTTCGGGACCACGTAGAACACGGTCTCGTTCAGCAGCTGGCGGCCGAACGGGTGGGATGGATCGAGCAGGGCGTCGAGCATGCCTTCGACGAACCACTCGGCCATGGTCTCGCCCGGGTGCTGGCGCGCGATGACCCAGACCTTCTTCTTTTCCGGCGACGGTTCGCCGATGACCAGCATGTTCAGGTCGCGGCCGTCGACGGTCGAACCCAGGTCGACCATGCGCACGTGCTCGCTCATCTGGGCGCGGTCGAGCAGCTCCAGGTGGCGTTCCCACGAGTAGGGCTCGAAGTAGGCGTAGTAGACGCTGTCCATGCCCGGGGTGTGCTCGATGGTCATGACCTGGCCGTCGAACGAGGTCGGCACGCGGAACCAGTTGACGCGGTCGTAGCTCGCCATCGCGTTGTAGTCTTCCCAGCCCTTCGGATACGCGGCCTGGCCGGCGTTCAGGAAGCGGATGGTGCAGGCCTGGCCTTGCGCGCCCTGCAGGCGGAAGTAGAACCACTGGGTGATGTCGGCGTGCGAATCCTTGCGGATGTTCAGGTCGATGGCGTTCGCGCTCGTGGCGTTCACGACCTCGATGGCGCCAGCGTCGAACTGGCTGCTGATCTTGATAGACATGGTGTGTCCCGGATGAATGGCGTAAAGCCGAGATGATACCCGGTTTCGTATTCGGTGCGAGGGCGCGTTATATGGCGCCGATCATGGCGCCGATGAGACAGCGTGGGTTCAAGAACCCACCCTACGGAACCCCGATCGAAGGGCGTAGGGTGGGTTCTCGAACCCACCGATTCGAACGCCCGATCAGCCGCGCAATCCCCCAAACCGCTGATAAAACGCCTCATCGGCGGCCGGCGCCGCCTCATCCTCGCGCCGCAGCACCGCATCGACGTGCAGCTCGGCCTGCGCATACACCAGCAGGTAGACCGCGCGCGCCACCGCGTAGGCATCCGACCCCGGCCAGGGCTCGGGCAGCAGCTCGATCGGCAGCAGCGGGTCGTGCAATTGCAGGCGGCGGTAGGCGTGGATGAGCAGCGAGCGGATCGCAAACGCGGCGTCCGGCGCCACTTCGCCCTCGTCGCGCAGCAGGGCCAGCAGCGGCGTGAAGCGGGCGACGAAGTCGCGGTAGCCCTGCGCCACCGAGGAGAGGTCCCAGCCTTCGCCCACGAGTTCGCGCAGCGGCCGCGAACCCGTGTCCGGCAACGCGGCGGCGCTCACGACGAACACCTTGCCCGCCGCCCCGGTGCGTTCGAGCGCGTCGGCCAGGCCCTCGACGTCGGCCGCCGGATGCGCCAGCAGACCCGGCCCCAGCATCGCATAGCCTTCCCACTGCAATTCCTTCCGCACCGCCGTGCGCAGCTCGCCGTCGATGCTGCCGTTGGGCGCCAGCACCAGGGTCCAGCGGCCGTCCCAGTGCAGGCCGGGCGGGGCGTAGATGCGGCGGTCGGCGCGCTGGAAACGCGGCAGCGACTTCGGATCGAAGGCGTAGCGGCTGCGCCGGCCCTCGCGGCTGGCCGTGAGCCAGCCTTCCTGCACCAGGCGGAACACGCTGGTGCGTACCAGCCGGTCGGTCACGCCCAGCGGCGCCAACAGTTCGATCAGGCTGCCCAGCCAGGCCGCGCCGCCGTGCGGCGCGATGGCGTCGCCCATCACCGTCATGACCAGGGATTTCGAGCGCGGCGGATCGATGGCGAGGCAGTGGGCAATCCACTCGGTACTGTTCATTTGCTTCATGGAATCCCGGCGCTGTTGCTTCTCAATATGATTCAAAATTTCGGTGTACATCTCGTTTTTTGTATCGTATTATCCTTTCACGATGTTTGCAATGGGAGACAGACCATGTACGCGCAGATGGTGGAAACGGGCCTGAAAAAGGTCCAGACGCAAGAAGACATGAGTGCCGAGGAACAAGCATTCCAGGCCCGCATCGATGCCGGTGTAAAAATCGAGCCGAAGGACTGGATGCCCGAGGCTTACCGCAAGACCCTGATCCGCCAGATCTCCCAGCACGCGCACTCCGAGATCGTCGGCCAGCTGCCGGAAGGCAACTGGGTGACGCGCGCCCCGACGCTCAAGCGCAAATCGGTGCTGCTGGCCAAGATCCAGGACGAAGCCGGCCACGGCTTGTATCTGTACAGCGCCGCCGAAACCCTGGGCGTCTCGCGCGACGAGCTGCTCGCCGCCCTGCATTCGGGCAAGGCCAAGTACTCGAGCATCTTCAACTACCCGACCCTGAGCTGGGCCGACATGGGCGCGATCGGCTGGCTGGTCGACGGCTCGGCCATCATCAACCAGATCCCGCTCTGCCGCTGCTCCTACGGCCCGTACTCGCGCGCCATGATCCGCGTCTGCAAGGAAGAGTCCTTCCACGCGCGCCAGGGCTACGACATCATGATGAGCCTGGCCAAGGGCACGCCCGAGCAGAAGGCGATGGCCCAGGATGCGCTGAACCGCTGGTGGTGGCCTTCCCTGATGATGTTCGGCCCGTCCGACGCCGAATCGGTGAACAGCGCGCAATCGACCAAGTGGCGCATCAAGCTGTTCTCGAACGACGAGCTGCGCCAGCGCATGGTCGACCAGACCGTGCCGCAAGCCGAATACCTGGGCCTGACGATCCCCGACCCCGACCTCAAGTGGAACGAGGAAACCGGCCACTACGACTTCGGCGAGATCGACTGGAGCGAATTCCACAACGTCCTGAAGGGCAACGGCCCCTGCAACCGCGAGCGCCTGCGCACCCGCGTGAAAGCCTACGAGGACGGCGAGTGGTTCCGCGACGCCCTGGTCGCCCACGCCGAGAAAAAAGCCGCCCGCAAGGCCGCAGCGTAAGCACTGGCCTGCGATGGTTACGTAGGGTGGGCACCCCGTGCCCACGCGTTACGCACGCATCCTGTAATTGATAACGGTGACCCGCCGCCCGCCAGCGCCAAGAGCACCAATAACACCAGCATCACGGAGACAACCATGAGCAAAGAATGGCCCCTGTGGGAAGTTTTCATCCGCAGCCAGCACGGCCTGGCCCACAAGCACGTCGGCAGCCTGCACGCCCCTGACGCCGAGATGGCGATCAACAACGCCCGCGACGTCTACACCCGCCGCAACGAAGGCGTCTCGATCTGGGTCGTGCGCGCCGCCGACATCGTCGCCTCCAGCCCGTCCGATAAAGAGGCGCTGTTCGAGCCGGCCAACAGCAAGGTCTACCGCCACCCGACCTTCTTCCCGATGCCGGAAGAAGTCAAGAACCTGTGAGCCCATGATGGAGACGAACATCGTGGACGCGAACACCGCAAAATTCGACTATGTGCTGCGCCAGGGCGACAACGCCCTGATCCTCTCGCAGCAGCTCTCCCAGCTCTGCGGCAAGGGCCCGGCCCTGGAAGAAGACATGGCCCTGACCAACGTCGCGCTCGACTTGCTGGGCCAGACCCGCATGTGGCTGACCTACGCCGGCGAACTCGAAGGCAAGGGCCGCGACGAAGACCGCATGGCCTTCCACCGCGACGCCCACGACTACCGCAACGTCCTGCTGGTCGAGCAGCCCAACGGCAGCTACGCCGAGACGATGATGCGCCAGTTCTTCTTCGATACCTGGCACTACTTCCTGATGCAGGGCCTGCTGAAGTCGACCGACCGCCGCATCGCCGAGATCGCCGAGAAGTCGCTGAAGGAAGTGACTTACCACCTGCGCCGCAGCGGCGACCTGGTGGTGCGCCTGGGCGACGGCACCGATGTCAGCCATGCCAAGATGCAGACGGCTCTAGATGAACTCTGGATGTACACCGGCGAAGTCTTCCTCTACGACGAGATCGACAACGCGATGGTGGAGCAGGGCATCGCCCCGCCGGTCGAAGGCTTGCGCGCCGCCTTCCTCGAACACGTCAGCGAGATTTTCGAGGAAGCGACCTTGACGATGCCTGCGCCCGACGCCTGGATGCAGCGCGGCGGCAAACAGGGCCGCCACAGCGAACACCTCGGCTACATCCTGGCCGAGATGCAGTTCCTGCAGCGCGCCTATCCGGGAGCGGAGTGGTAATGACTGCCCAAGGCGTCACGGTCGAGCAGGTCTGGACCTGGCTCGGCGAGGTACCCGACCCCGAGATCCCGGTGATCTCGGTGGTGGACCTGGGCATCGTGCGCGGCGTCGCCTTCGAGGGCGATGAGTGCGTGGTGACGATCACGCCGACCTACTCGGGCTGCCCGGCGATGCAGGTCATCGCCGACGCGGTGAACGAGGCCTTGCATGCACGCGGCATCGACAAGCTGCGCATCGTGACCCAACTCTCGCCCGCCTGGACCACCGACTGGATGAGCGAGACCGGCAAGGCCGCCCTGAAGGGCTACGGCATCGCGCCGCCGGTGCAGCAGGCAATCGACATCAGCGGTCTGCGCGGCGGCGTCAAACGGTCTGCTTTCGTCGAGCCCGAAGTCGCCTGCCCGCATTGCGGCTCGAAGCATACCCAGCTCACCAGCCAGTTCGGCTCGACCCCGTGCAAGGCCTTGTACAAATGCCTGGATTGCCGCGAGCCTTTCGATTACTTCAAGTGCCATTAATACAAGCACCATGAGCAAATTCTATCCACTGACCGTCGCCAAGGTGAAGCACGAGACGCGCGACGCCATCGCGGTTACCTTCGCCGTGCCGCCGGAACTGAAATCCACCTTCGCCTACCAGCAGGGCCAGCACCTGACCCTGCGCGCCCTGATCGACGGCGAAGACGTGCGCCGCTCGTATTCGATCTGCTCGGCGGTGCAGGACGAGCAGCTGCGCGTGGCGATCAAGCGCACCCCGGGCGGCCTGTTCTCGAGCTGGGCCAACGAACACCTGCAAGCTGGCGCCACCCTGGAAGTGATGCCGCCGATGGGCCACTTCAACGTGCCGCTCGAGCCCGAGAGCGAACGCCACTACCTCGCCTTTGCCGCCGGCAGCGGCATCACGCCCATCCTCTCGATCATCAAGACCACCCTGCAGGCCGAGCCGAAGAGCCGCTTCACCCTCGTCTACGGCAACCGCGCCTCCTCGTCGGTGATCTTCCGCGACGAGCTGACCGACCTGAAGGACCTGTACATGGGGCGCCTGAAGCTGGTCTACGTGATGAGCCGCGAGCCGCAGGACATCGAACTCTTCAACGGCCGCATCACGGGCGAGAAGTGCAGCGCCTTCCTCAAGCACTGGATCGACATCAACGACATCGACGTCGCCTTCATCTGCGGCCCGGAAGACATGATGCACGGCGTTTCGAAGTCGCTGCAGGACGCGGGCATGGCGAAGGAGAAGATCCGCATCGAGCTGTTCGCCGCCAGCATCCCGAAACACGAACATAAACCGCGCAAGATCGAGGTCGGCGCCGCGCACCAGACCGAAGTCACCGTGATCATGGACGGCAGCGCCGCCAGCTTCACGATGGACAAGGACAAGGAATCGATTTTAGATGCCGGCCTGCGCGCGGGCATCGACATGCGCTATTCCTGCAAGGGCGGCGTCTGCTCGACCTGCCGCTGCAAGGTCGTCGAGGGCAATGTCGAGATGGACGTGAACTATGCGCTGGAAGACTACGAGGTCGCCCGCGGCTTCGTCCTGTCCTGCCAGGCCTTCCCGATCACCGACAAGGTCATCGTCGATTTCGACCAGCACGAATAACCGGTGGCTCGATAAACCTACTGCGCGTCGGATTTTTGACCTGCGCCGCCAAGGCGATAGCTCACTGTACTACACGTACAGCTGCGCTTCTCGGCCTCGGCGGCCCCGCCAAAACTCCTTCCGCTCGCTACGGTTTCTCGAGTCACCTAACAAAAACTGGAGGAGACACCCATGAGCTACGAATCGATTCAATTCAAGATCGAAGACGGCGTCGCCGTCCTCACCCTGAACCGCCCCGACCGCCTGAACAGTTTTACGCAAGCGATGCACCTGGAAGTGCGCGACGCGCTGGATAAGCTGCAAGCCGACAAGTCGGTGCGCGTGCTGGTGCTGACCGGCGCCGGCCGCGGCTTCTGCGCCGGGCAAGACCTGGCCGACCGTGCGGTGGCTCCCGGCGCGCCGGGCGTCGACCTGGGCGAATCGGTGGAAAAATTCTATGCGCCGCTGGTGCTGACCCTGCGCAGCCTGCCGATGCCGGTCATCTGCGCCGTGAACGGCGTGGCCGCCGGCGCCGGCGCCAACCTGGCGCTGGCCTGCGACATCGTCCTGGCCGCGAAATCCGCTAGTTTCATCGAAGCCTTCTGCAAGCTGGGCCTGATTCCGGATACCGGCGGCACCTGGCACCTGCCGCGCCTGATCGGCCACGCCCGCGCCACCGGCCTGGCCATGCTGGGCGAGAAGCTCAGCGCCGAGAAGGCCGAGGAGTGGGGCCTGATCTGGCGCTGCGTGCCGGACGAGGCCCTGATGGATGAAGCCATGGCCATGGCCGATCACTTCGCCAGCGCGCCGACGAAAGGCCTGGCCTTCACCAAGAAGGCGCTGCAGGCCAGCTACGCCAACACCCTGCCGGAACAGCTGAAGCTGGAAGGCGAGATGATGCGCGAGCTGGGCTACAGCCACGACTACCGCGAGGGCGTGGCCGCCTTCATCGCCAAGCGTCCGGCCCAGTTCAAGGGAGAGTAAGGATGGAGGCATTAGCCAAGGGGAGCGTCGTTGCCGTCATCGGCAGCGGCGCCATGGGTTCCGGCATTGCCCAGATCGCCGCCGCCAGCGGCCACGAGGTGCGCCTGTTCGACACGCGGCTTGATGCCGCCGCGAAGGCCATCATTGATATCGGCAAGGTCTACGACAAGCTGGTCGAGAAGGGCCGCATGGGCGCGGTCGATGCCGACCTGGCGCGCGAGCGCCTGAAAACGGTCGACACGCTGGCCCAGGTGGCAGACGCCTCGCTCGTCGTCGAAGCCATCGTCGAGAACCTGGACGCCAAGCGCAAGCTGTTCACCGACCTGGAAGGCATCGTCGACGCGCGCTGCATCCTGGCGACGAATACCTCCTCGATCTCGGTGACGGCGATCGCCGCGCCGCTGCGCCATCCCGAGCGCCTGGTCGGCATGCACTTCTTTAACCCGGTGCCGCTGATGGCCCTGGTCGAGGTGATCAGTGGTCTCGCGACCAGCAAGGCTGTCGCGGACACCGTCTACGCCACCGCCGAAGCCTGGGGCAAGGACCCGGTGCACGCCAAATCGACGCCCGGCTTCATCGTCAACCGCGTCGCGCGCCCCTACTATGCCGAGGCGCTGCGCCTCCTGCTCGAGCGCGCCGCCGACCCGGCCACGCTGGACGCGATCATGCGCGACTGCGGCGGTTTCCGCATGGGTCCCTTCGAGCTGATGGACCTGATCGGCCACGACATCAACTTCTCGGTCACGCAATCGGTGCACGCCGCCTATTACGGCGACCAGCGCTACACGCCCTCGATCCTGCAGCAGGAGCTGGTGAACGCCGGCTTCCTCGGCCGCAAGAGCGGTCGCGGCTTCTATCGCTACGGCACGGACGCCGTCAAGCCGGCGCCCCGGGTCGAACCGGCGCAGGAACGCCCGAACACGGTCGGCATCAGCGTGCGCCGCGAGGTCACCAACAGCATCGTCAGCCCGATGGAAGCGCGCCTGATTGCGGCCGGCTTCAGCGTGACCCACCGCGAACCGCTGGCTGGCGCCGAGAAGCACGAAGCGCCCGCCTTCCATTGCAACGGCGCGGCGATCTTCCTCACCGACGGGCGCAGCGCCACCGAGCGCGCGGCCGCCAACAACCATCCGAACACGGTGGTCTACGACCTGCTGCTGGATCACGCCAGGGCGACCCGCATCGCGCTGGCGCGCGCCGACCAGTGCAGCATTGATGCCTATTACTCGGTCGTCGGCATGTTCCAGGCCGCCGGCTTCGAGGTCACGCGCATCGACGACGTGCCCGGCATGGCCGTGATGCGCACCGTCGCCATGCTGGCCAACGAAGCGGCCGATGCCGTCAACCAGGGCGTGTGCAGCGCCATCGCGGTCGATATCGCGATGCAAAAAGGGGTGAACTACCCGCGCGGGCCGCTGGCCTGGGCCGACAGCGTCGGCATCGGGCAGGTGGTGACGGTCCTGGCGAACCTGGCCGCCACCTATGGCGAAGACCGCTACCGCGTCTCGCCGCTCCTGCGCCGCAAGCTCGCCGCCAACCCGACCGGAGCCCGTTTCCATGCATAGCGATCAGCACAGCAATCAACTGCACGACCCGCAGGCGCTGGCCGAACTGGCCGGCAAGACGATGTACGAACGCGACCCGGCCAGCCAGGCCCTGGGCATGACCCTCGATGCAATCCGCCCCGGCTATGCGCGCATGAGCATGCGCGTTCGCGCCGACATGCTCAACGGGCATGCGACCTGCCACGGCGGCTTCATCTTCATGCTGGCCGACAGCGCCTTCGCCTTCGCCTGCAACTCGCACAATTTCAATACGGTCGGCGCCGGCTGCACCATCGATTACCTGTCACCGGGACGCGAAGGCGACCTCATGACGGCGGAGGCGGTGGAGCGGGCGCTGTCCGGCAAGACCGGCGTCTACGACGTCACCGTGACCAATGCCGAAGGGAGGACGATTGCGCTCTTTCGCGGCAAGTCGCACCGCGTGAGCGGGATGGTGGCCACGGTCGACGTTTGAAGCGCCACCTGAAACGAAGCTGAGAAGGAGACACAGATGGTCCAACGCATTCCCTCGCCCGGCGAGCTGGAACCGATCGAACGCGCCAGCCGCGACGAACTGCAGGCGCTGCAGCTCGAACGCCTGAAATGGTCCTTGAAGCACGCCTACGAGAACGTGCCGCACTACCGCAAGGCCTTTGACGAGGCTGGCGTGCATCCCGAGGACCTGAAAAGCCTCGCCGATCTGGCGAAGTTCCCGTTCACCGAGAAAATGACCCTGCGCGACAACTACCCCTTCGGCCTGTTCGCCGTGCCGCGCGAAAAAGTGGTACGGGTGCACGCATCGTCCGGCACCACGGGCCGCCCGACGGTGGTCGGCTACACGCAACGCGACATCGACACCTGGGCCGACGTCGTCGCGCGCTCGATCCGCGCGGCCGGCGGCCGTCCGGGCGACATGGTGCACGTCGCCTACGGCTACGGCCTGTTCACGGGCGGCCTGGGCGCCCACTACGGCGCCGAGCGCCTGGGCTGCACGGTGGTGCCGATGTCGGGCGGGCAGACCGAGAAGCAGGTGCAGCTGATCTGCGACTTCCAGCCCTCGATCATCATGGTCACGCCTTCCTACATGCTGAACATCGTCGAGGAATTCCAGCGCCAGGGACTGGACCCGGCCAAGTCGCCGCTGAAGGTCGGCATTTTCGGCGCCGAGCCCTGGACCAACGCCATGCGCGCCGAGATCGAGCAGAAGGCCGGCATCGATGCGGTCGACATCTACGGCCTGTCCGAAGTGATGGGACCGGGCGTGGCCAGCGAGTGCATCGAGAGCAAGGATGGCCCGGTGATCTGGGAAGACCATTTCTACCCCGAGATCATCAATCCCGAGACCGGCGAAGTGCTGCCCGACGGCGAAGAGGGCGAACTGGTGTTCACCTCGCTGTCGAAGGAAGCGCTGCCCATCATCCGCTACCGCACGCGCGACCTGACCCGTTTGCTGCCGCCGACCTCGCGCTCGATGCGCCGCATGGGCCGCATCACCGGCCGCTCGGACGACATGCTGATCATCCGCGGCGTGAACGTGTTCCCGAGCCAGATCGAGGAACTGGTGCTCAAGATGCCGGCGCTGGCGCCGCAGTACCAGCTGGTCGTCGCCAAGGATGGCCACCTGGACACGCTGGAAGTGTTCGGCGAACTGCGCGACGCCGCTACTCCGCCGGACACGGTCGACGCGCTGTGCCGCGAGCTGCAGCACTGCATCAAGACCTATGTCGGCGTGACCACGAAAGTGACCCTGACCCCGCCGATGGGCATCGAGCGCACCATGACCGGCAAGGCCCGGCGCGTGGTCGACAAGCGCCCCAAGAACACCTGAATACGAGGAGACATTCAATGATCGACGCATTCATCTGCGACGCCATCCGCACCCCCTTCGGCCGCTACGGCGGCTCGCTCGCCTCGGTGCGCGCCGACGATCTGGCGGCATTGCCGATCGCCGCCCTCATCGAGCGCAACAAGGGCGTGGACTGGACCATGGTCGACGACCTGTACTGGGGCTGCGCCAACCAGGCCGGCGAAGACAACCGCAACGTGGGCCACATGGCGGGCCTGCTGGCCGGCCTGCCGCCCGAGGTTCCCGGCAACACCATCAACCGCCTGTGCGGTTCCAGCCTGGACGCGGTCGGCATCGGCGCGCGCGCCATCCTGTCGGGCCAGGCCAACCTGATCATCGCCGGCGGCTCCGAGAGCATGACCCGCGCCCCCTTTGTGATGGGCAAGGCCGACAGCGCCTTCTCGCGTGCGGCGAAGATCGAGGACACCACCATCGGCTGGCGCTTCGTGAATCCGCTGATGAAGGCAAAGTACGGCATCGACTCGATGCCGGAAACGGCCGAGAACGTGGCGAAGGATTTCAACGTCAACCGCGCGGACCAGGACGCGTTCGCGATCCGCAGCCAGCAGCGCTGGGCGCGCGCGAATGCGGCCGGCGTGTTCAAGGACGAGATCGTGCCGGTGACGATCCATTCCAAGAAAGGCGACTCGCGCGTGTTCGACACCGACGAACACCCGCGCCCGGACACCAGCATCGAGGCACTGGCCAAGCTCAAGGGTGTGGTTACGCCCGACGGCACCGTCACCGCCGGCAACGCCTCGGGTGTGAACGACGGCGCCTGCGCGCTCTTGATCGCATCCGGCAGCGCCGCCGAGCGCTTCGGCCTGACCCCGCGCGCCCGCATCATCGGCATGGCCACCGCCGGCCTGCCGCCGCGCATCATGGGCTTCGGCCCATCGCCGGCGACCAAGAAGGTGCTGGCCCAGACCGGACTGACCATCGGGCAGATGGACGTGGTCGAGCTGAACGAGGCCTTTGCTTCCCAGAGCCTGGCAGTGCTGCGCGACCTGGGTCTGCCCGACGACGGCGAGCACGTGAATGCGAACGGCGGCGCGATCGCCCTCGGGCACCCGCTGGGCGCCTCCGGCGCGCGCCTGGTGACGCATGCCGTCTACCAGCTGCAGCGCACCGGCGGGCGCTATGCGCTGTGCACGATGTGCATCGGCGTTGGCCAGGGCATCGCCCTGATCATCGAAAGGGTGTAAGGATGGTCAAGGTCTACGAAATCGACGGCGTGCGCCCGGTCGTGCATCCGACAGCCTACGTGCATCCGACCGCGGTCCTGATCGGCGACGTGATCGTTGGCCCGCGCTGCTACATCGGCCCGCTGGCCTCGCTGCGCGGCGACTTCGGCCGCCTGATCCTGGAAGAGGGCGCCAACGTCCAGGACACCTGCGTGATGCACGGCTTCGAGGACGGCGAGACCGTCATCGAGGTCGACGGCCACATCGGCCACGGCGCCGTGCTGCACGGCTGCCGCGTGGGCCGCAACGCCATGGTCGGCATGAACGCGGTCGTGATGGACGGCGCGGTGGTGGGCGAGGAATCGATCGTCGCCGCGATGAGCTTCGTGAAGGCGAAGATGATCATCCCGCCGCGCAGCATGGTGATGGGCACGCCCGCGCGCGTGATGCGCGAGCTGAAGCCCGAGGAAATCGCCTGGAAGAGCTTCGGCACCCGCCAGTACCACCAGCTGACCGAACGCTCGATGAAGACCATGCGCGAAGTCGAGGCCTACACCGAAATCGAGCCGAACCGCCCGGTGTTCGATTTTTCGAATAACGGCGGCCACGTACCCAAAACCTGACGCGGACACCAACGTAGGGTGGGCTCTCGAGCCCACGCGGATTCAGACTGACGATCAGCCCGAACGCCTGCAAACAACACGGTCATCCCGAGGAGACACCAAACATGCACACCCCAAGCACCCTGCAAAGCTGGATCGGCGGCCGCTGGATCGGCCAGGAAGCCGCCACCCCCCTGCACAGCGCCCTGGACGGCCAGTTGGTCTACCACACCCACGCCGAAAAAATCGACTTCGACGAAGCCGTCACTTACGCCCGCAAGACTGGCGTCCCCGGCCTGATGAAGCTCGATTTCCAGACCCGCGCCCAGCGCCTGAAAGCCCTGGCGCTCTACCTGATGGAGCGCAAGGAAGAACTCTACGAAATCTCGCACCTGACCGGCGCCACCCGCCCGGACAGCTGGGTCGACGTCGAAGGCGGCATCGGCACCCTGTTCGCCTACGCCAGCATGGGCTCGCGCGAGCTGCCGTCCTCGAACGTGCTGCACGAAGGCCCGGCGCTGAACCTGGGCAAGCGCGGCGGCTTCGCCGGCACCCACATCCTGGTCCCGAAGGGCGGCCTGGCGGTGCACATCAACGCCTTCAACTTCCCGATCTGGGGCCTGCTCGAAAAGTTCGCGCCGAGCTTCCTGGCCGCCATGCCCTGCATCGGCAAGCCGGCCACGGCAACGAGCTACCTGACCCACGCGGTGGTCAAGATGATGCATGAATCCGGCCTGCTGCCGGAGGGCGCGCTGCAGCTCGTGATCGGCTCGACCGGCGACCTGCTGGACCGCCTGACCGGCTTCGACGCCGTCACCTTCACCGGCTCGGCCGACACCGCCGCCAAGCTGCGCGCCAACGCCAACCTGATCCGCGAATCGGTCCCGTTCACGGCCGAAGCCGACTCGCTGAACGCCGCCATCCTGGCGCCGGACGTGACGCCCGACGATCCCGAGTTCGACCTGTTCGTGAAGGAAGTCGCGAGAGAGATGACGGGTAAAGCCGGCCAGAAGTGCACGGCGATCCGCCGCATCATCGTCCCCGAACAGCACGTCGATGCGCTGGGCGAGCGCCTGCGTGACCGCCTGGCGAAGATCGTGGTCGGCAATCCGAAGATGGAAGGCGTGCGCATGGGCGCGCTGGCATCGATGGACCAGCACCGCGACGTCAGCGAGCGCGTCGAGATGCTTGCGCGCGGCAACGAGGTCATCTTCGGCGCTCACCACGGCTTCAACCCGGTGGGCGAGGGCTGCGCGAATGGCGCCTTCTTCTCGCCGACCCTGCTCCTGTGCCGCAACGCGTCGATCAACGACGCCGTGCACGACATCGAAGCCTTCGGCCCGGTCAGCACCATGATGACCTACCGCGACATCGACGAGGCGCTGGATCTCGCCGCCCGCGGCCGCGGCAGCCTGGTGACCACGCTGGTCACCAAGGATCCGGCGATCGCCGCGCACGCGGTGCCGATCGCGGCCGCCTCGCACGGCCGCGTGCACATCCTCG
>DNCF01000117.1:0-8970 GCA_003484545.1 Massilia sp.
GTACGGGATCAGGTACTGCTCCTTGCCCGCCTCTTTCGAGTACTTCTCGAACATGCGCTTGAACTCGTCGTAGGCGCCGATGCCCGGCTTCATCATCTTCGACAGGGTGCCCTGCTCGGTGTGCTCCGGCGCGATTTTCAGCAGGCCGCCCACGTGGTGGGTGACCAGTTCCTTCACGTATTCCGGCGAACGCACGGCCAGGTCGTAGCGCAGGCCCGAGCCGATCAGGATCTTCTTGATGCCGGGGATGGCGCGCGCCTTGCGGTACAGCGAGATCAGCTTGCTGTGGTCGGTGCCCAGGTTGCTGCAGATGGTCGGATACACGCAGGACAGGCGGCGGCAGGATTCCTCGATTTTTTTATCCTTGCAGGCCAGGCGATACATGTTGGCCGTAGGCCCGCCGAGGTCGGTGATCGTGCCGGCAAAATTCTTGGTCGTGTCGCGGATCAGCTCGATTTCGCGCAGGATCGACGGTTCCGAGCGGCTCTGGATGATGCGGCCCTCGTGCTCGGTGATCGAGCAGAAGGTGCAGCCACCGAAGCAGCCGCGCATGATGTTGACCGAATAGCGGATCATTTCCCAGGCAGGGATATGGGCCTTGCCGTAGCTCGGATGCGGCGCGCGCGCGTACGGCAGGTCGTAGACGTTGTCCATCTCGTCCATGGCCAGCGGCAGCGGCGGCGGATTGAGCCAGACGTCGCGGTCGCCGTGCGCCTGCACCAGGGCGCGCGCATTGCCCGGGTTCGATTCGAGGTGGAACACGCGCGAGGCGTGCGCGTACATCACCGGGTCCTCGCTCACGGTTTCGAAGGACGGCAGGCGCACCACGGTCTTCCTCGCCTGTTCGCGCTTGGCGGCCTGGCGCTCTTCGCGCGACATGATGACGACCGGTTTGACTTCCGGCTCCGGCGCGGCATTGTCCAGCGCGCACTGTTTCGGGTCTTCCAGCGCCATCGCATACGGATTCGGCTGCTTGTCGATGCGGCCCGGCACGTCCACGCGCGTGGAATTGTGCACCGACCACTCGGCGTCCGGCAGCCAGCCCTGCGGCACCAGGAAGGCGGTGCCGCGCAGGTCGCGGATGTTCTTGATGTTCTCTCCCGCCGCGATGCGGCGCGTCACGTCCACCAGGGCGCGCTCGGCGTTACCGAAGATCAGCAGGTCCGCCTTCGATTCGAACAGCACCGAGCGGCGCACTTTATCCGACCAGTAATCGTAATGGGCGATGCGGCGCAGCGAGGCCTCGATCGAACCGACGATGACCGGCACGCCAGGATAGGCTTCGCGCACGCGCTGGGCGTACACCGTCACCGCACGGTCCGGACGTTTATTTGGCTCGGCGTTCGGCGTGTAGGCGTCGTCCGAGCGGATCTTGCGGTCCGCCGTGTAGCGGTTGACCATCGAGTCCATGTTGCCGGCGGTGATGCCCCAGTACAGATTCGGCTTGCCGAGCGCGCGGAAGGGATCCACGGAAGTCCAGTCCGGCTGGCTGATGATGCCGACCTTGTAGCCCTGCGCTTCCAGCAGGCGGCCGACCAGCGCCATGCCGAAGCTCGGATGGTCGATGTAGGCGTCGCCGGTAACGAGGATGATGTCGCACGAATCCCAGCCCAATGCGTCCATTTCGGCGCGGGTCATCGGGAGGAAAGGCGCGGCGGGTGCGCGGCTGGAGCGCTTGGGCACGCTCGCGAAGAGATTGGTTGGGGAGTTCATTGGCCGGCATTGTACCGGAAAACCATTTTTCCGGCTGCTCCCCGGCCTTAAAAATGGCTTGAATATCAATGACTTGTGGTAGAGCAGCCGCTCTTCAGATCCCCATGCTCGACAGGATGTTGCCCAGTTCGCGCAGCGTGGTTGCCATGTTCGGGTGGCGCGCGGTGAAGCGGGCGCTCAGTTCCTGGGTGCGCGACCCCAGGCCATAGGTATTGGCGTCGAGGTCCTGGTCGGCGCGGCGTTCCAGCACCTGCTTGATGTCGCCGTCGAGCTGGCGCAGCAGCATCTGCAGTTCCTCGTCGACCTGGTCGGTCTCGGACAGGCTGCGGTGCAGCGTTTTGAGGTGCGCCTTCAGGTTCGATTCGTTCGATTCGTTCTCGTTCAGCATGTCTTTCTCGCTCTAGTTGGGGAAGCGGGTCTCGATGTACAGCTTCTCGACCTGCTCGCGCGCCCAGGGCGTGCGGCGCAGGAACTTCAGGCTCGACTTGATGCTCGGATCTTTCTGAAAACAGTTGATGTCGATCCGGCGGCCGAGTCCGTCCCAGCCATAGTGCTCGACCAGGCGGGTTAACAGTGATTCTAAGGTAATACCGTGCAGGGGTTGAGCACTCATCGCTTGGGGTGGGGTCTTGAATGGAATCAGGTGGGTTTATACACCCGATTTGTTGGAAACGTTGGGGTATGCGAACACACGAAAAAAACGCGTGGGCTCAAGAGCCCACCCTACGTTACGCAACCGTTCGCAGCGTTATCGGACGCATTACGGTTTTCGTAGGGTGGGCACTTGTGCCCACGCGGTACCGCATCAGATCAGCCGCACAACGGCCGGCAGATCAGCGATCGAATCACTCGCCCGTCAAGCCACGGCGCTCCAGCAGCGGCTGCACTTGCGCATCGCGGCCGCTGAAGTTGCGGTACATCTGCATCGCGTCGAGCGTGCCGCCGCGCGAGAGCAGGGTCTTGCGGAAGTGGTCGCCGTTCTTGCGGGTCAGGCCGCCGTGCTCCTTGAACCAGTTCACGGTGTCGGCGTCCAGCTTCTCGGCCCACAGGTAGCCGTAGTAGCCGGCCGAGTAGCCGCCCGAGAAGGTGTGCGAGAAGTAGGTGGTGCGGTAGCGCGGCGGCACCAGCGCGAAGTCCACGCCCGCCTTCTTCAGCGCCTCAGCCTCGAAGGCCAGCACGTCGGTCGGGATCTGGTTCGGCGCCAGCTGGTGCCAGGCCTGGTCCAGCAGCGACGCGGCCAGGTACTCGGTGGTGCGGAAGCCTTCGTTGAACTGGGCGGACGCCTGCACTTTATCCAGCAGTTCCTTCGGCATCGGCTCGCCGGTCTGGTAATGCTTGGCGTAGTTGGCCAGCACTTCCGGCCAGGCCATCCACATCTCGTTGACCTGCGACGGGAACTCGACGTAGTCGCGCGGCACGCGCGCCAGGCGCGGGTATTTCACTTCCGAGAACATGCTGTGCAGCGCGTGGCCGAACTCGTGGAAGGTGGTGCGCACTTCGTCGTAGGTGAGCAGGGTCGGCTCGCCCGCGGCCGGCTTGGCGATGTTCAGGTTGTTGGCGATGACGGGCTTGGTGCCCAGCAGCTTGCTCTGGCCGACCAGGGCATTGGCCCAGGCGCCGCCGCGCTTGTTCGAGCGTGCGTACGGGTCGAAGGTGAAGATCGCCAGCTGGCTGCCGTCGGCGTCGAACACGTCGAAGGTGCGCACGTCCTCGACATAGGTCGGCAGGTCCTTGCGCTCCTTGAAGGTCAGGCCGAACTCTTTATTTGCGGCGAAGAACACGCCGTCCTGCAGCACGCGGTTCAGTTCGAAGTAGGGACGCAGCTGGCCGGCGTCGAAGGCGTAGCGCTGCTGGCGTACCTTGTCGCTGTAGAAGGCCCAGTCGTGGGCGGCGGCCTGGAAGCCACCCTTCTCGGCATCGATCGCCTTCTGGATCTCGGCCGCTTCCTTCCTGGCGTTGTTCACGGCCGGCTTGGCGAATTCCGCCAGCAGCTTGTTGACCGCGCCGGTGGTCTTCGCGGTCTGGTCTTCCAGGTTGTAGGCGGCGTAGTTCGGATAGCCCAGCAGCACGGCGCGTTCGGCGCGCAGCTTGGCGATCTGCAGCACGATGTTCCTGTTATCGAACTCGCCGCCGCGCGAACCGCGCGCCAGCGATGCGGCCAGCAGTTTTTCGCGGGTGGCGCGGTTGGTCAGCACCGACAGGCCGGCCTGCTGGGTGGTGTTCACGACCGGGATCACGAACTTGCCGTCCAGGCCACGCTTCTTGGCCTCAAGCGCGGCAGCATCGATCTGCTTGTCCGACATGCCGGCCAGTTCGGCGCGGGTATCGACCACCAGCGCCGAAGCGTTGGCTTCCTTCAGCACGTTCTGGGCGAACTGGGTCGACAGCGCGGCCAGCTGGCCGTTCATCGCCTTCAGCTTCTGCTTGTCGGCATCGGACAGCTGGGCGCCGGCGCGCACGAAATCGGTATGGTAGCGCTCGAGCAGGTACTTCGACTCGGCGTCCAGGTTCAGCTTGTCGCGCTTGTCGTACAGCGCCTTGATGCGCGCGTACAGCTTCGGGTTCAGGCGGATCGCATCGTTGTGGGCAGCCTGTTTCGGCGCCAGTTCCTTGGCCAGCGCCTGCAGGGTGTCGTTCGTGTACGAGCCTTGCAGGGTGCCGAAGGCCGCGCCGACACGGTCGAGCAGACGGCCCGAACGCTCCATCGCGACGATGGTGTTCTCGAACGTGGGCGCCGCCTTGTTGTTGGCGATCGCTTCGATCTCGGCCGCTTCCTGGCGCATGCCTTCGGCAAACGCGGGCGCGAAGTGCTCGTTCTTGATCTTGTCGAACGGCGGATACTGGAACTGGAGGGTGCTCGGCTTGGCGAACGGGTTCGACGCTTCCAGCATCGACGCCGGTTCGGCATAGGCCAGGTTCGCGACAGCGACGCTGGCGGCGATCAACAACATGTGAGGACGATTCATAAACACTTTCTTCTTGAATAACCCGGGCGGTCACCGAAGCCACCCGTAGGGTGGGCACTTTGTGGTGCTGGCATTTAGCCAGCCCCACTGCCCACGCGTGACCGATGATCATTGTTGGCGGTGCCGACAGAGCAGCGTTAGCGCCACCGCCAGCCCGCCAACGCCGATCAGTTGGCCGTCAACCCACGACGCTCCAGCAGCGGTCCGATTTCCGGATCGCGCCCGCGGAACGAACGGTACATCTCGACTGCATCCATGGTGCCGCCCTTCGACAGCACCATCTGGCGGAAGCGCTCGCCGTTCTTGCGCAGCAGGCCGCCGTTTTCCTTGAACCACTCGCCGGCGTCGGCATCCAGGCGCTCGGCCCACAGGTAGCTGTAGTAGCCGGCCGAGTAGCCGCCCGCAAAGGCGTGCGAGAAGTAGGTCGTGCTGTAGCGCGGCGGGACCGGGCCGAAGTCCAGGCCGGCGTCCTTCAGCGCCTGGGCTTCGAAGCTCTTCACGTCGCTCGGGATCGCCTTCGAGCCCAGCTGGTGCCATTTCTGGTCCAGCACCGCGGCCGCCAGGTATTCGGTGGTGCGGTAGCCCTCGTTGAAGCGCTGCGATGCGCGCAGCTTGTCGAGCAGTTCCTTCGGCATCGGCGCGCCGGTCTGGTAGTGCTTGGCGTAGTTGGCCAGCACTTCCGGCCACGCCATCCACATCTCGTAGACCTGCGACGGCAGTTCGACGTAGTCGCGCGGCACGCTGGTGCCCGAGAAGCGCGGGTACTTCACGTTCGAGAACCAGCCATGGGTGCCGTGGCCGAATTCGTGGAAGGTGGTGCGCACCTCGTCCCAGGACAGCAGGGTCGGCTCGCCGGCGGCCGGCTTGACCAGGTTCAGGTTGTTGGTGATGACCGGCTTGTTACCCAGCAGCTTGCTCTGGGTGACCAGGGCGCTCATCCAGGCGCCGCCGCGCTTGTTCGGGCGCGCGTAGGGGTCGACGACAAAAATCGCCAGGTGGGTGCCGTTCTCTTCGAAGATGTCGTAGACGCGCACGTCCGGGTCGTAGACCGGCAGGTCCTTGCGCTCCTTGAAGGTGATGCCCCACAGCTGGTTGGCCGCGAAGAAGGCGCCGTTCAGGACGTTGTTGAACTCGAAATACGGCTTCAGTTCGTTCGCATCGAAGGCGTACTTGGCGGCGCGCACCTTGTCGCTGTAGTAGTTCCAGTCGGAGGCCGCGACCTTGAAACCACCTTTTTCGGCGTCGATCACCTGCTGGATCTCGGCCGCTTCCTTGCCGGCGTTGCGCACGGCCGGCACGGTCAGGTCGGACAGCAGCTTGTTGACGGCGTCGGTGGTCTTGGCGGTCTGGTCCGCCAGCGAATAGGCGGCATGGCTTTCGTAGCCGAGCAGCTCGGCGCGTTCGGCGCGCAGCTTGGCCAGCTTCAGCACGACGTCGCGGTTGTCGAACTCGCCGCCGCGCGAACCGCGCGCCATCGACAGGCTCAGCAGCTTCTCGCGGGTGCCGCGGTTCGACAGGGTCGACATCAGCGGCTGCTGGGTGGTGTTCACGACCGGGAACACGTACTTGCCTTCCAGGCCACGCTTCTTTGCCTCAAGCGCGGCGGCGGCGATCGCCTTCTCCGGCAGGCCCGCCAGTTCCTCGCGGGTGTCGACCACGAAGGCCGAGGCGTTCACTTCCTTCAGCACGTTCTGGCTGAACTGGGTCTGGAGGGCGGCCAGCTGGGTGTTCATGGCCTTCAGCTTGGCCTTGTCCGCTTCCGACAGCTGGGCGCCGGCGCGCACGAAGTCCTTGTGGTAGCGCTCGACCAGGTAGGCCGATTCGGCGTCGAGCTTGAGGCTGTTGCGCTTGTCGTACAGGGCCTTGATGCGGGCGTACAGTTTCGGGTTCAGGCGGATCGCGTCGGCGTGCGCGGCCAGCTTCGGCGCCAGCTCCTTGTCCAGCGCCTGCAGCTGGTCGTTGGTGTAGGAGCCGATCAGGGTCTGGAACACGGCCTGCACGCGGGTCAGCAGCTGGCCCGAGCGCTCCATCGCGACGATGGTGTTCTCAAAAGTCGGCGCTGCCTTGTTGTTGGCGATCGCTTCGATTTCGGCGGCATGCTGGCGCATGCCTTCCGCGAACGCGGGCGCGAAGTGTTCGTTCTTGATCTTGTCGAAGGCCGGGTAACCGTACTGCAGGGTGCTCGGTTTCGCGAACGGGTTGGCGGCGTCGAGCGAGGCGCTCGGTGCGGCCCAGGCGAGGTTGGCCATGGCGACGCTGGCGGCGATCAGGAGCATGCGGGGACGATTCATGTGTCTCTGTTTATGGTGGTGGTGAATGATGTGATGCGGCATGCCGGCCTGTCTCCCGGCCGGCATGCACGCGAAGCGGGCGCCTGAATTACTGCGCCGTCAGGCCACGACGTTCGAGCAGCGGCTCGATGATCGGATCGCGGCCGCGGAAGTTGCGGAACAGGTCCATCGCCTCGGCGGTGCCGCCGCGCGACAGCAGCGTCTTGCGGAAGTGGTCGCCGTTCTTGCGCGACAGGCCGCCGTTCTCGGTGAACCACTGCACCGTATCCGCGTCGAGCTTTTCGCTCCACAGGTAGGCGTAGTAGCCGGCCGAGTAGCCGCCGTTCATCGAGTGCGAGAAATACGTCGTGCGGTAGCGCGGCGGCACCGGCGCGAAGTCGACGCCGGCGTCCTTCAGCGCCTTCGCTTCGAAAGCCAGCACGTCGGTCGGCACCTGGGCCGGGGTCAGCTGGTGCCATTTCTGGTCAAGCAGCGAGGCGGCCAGGTATTCGGTCGTCATGAAGCCCTGGTTGAACTTCTTGGAAGCGACCACCTTGTCCAGCAATTCCTTCGGCATCGGCGCGCCGGTCTTGTAGTGCTTGGCATAGTTGGCCAGGACCTCGGGCCAGATCGCCCACATCTCGTTGACCTGCGACGGATACTCGACGAAGTCGCGCGGCACATTGGTGCCCGAGAAGTGCGGGTACTTCACGTCCGAGAACATGCCGTGCAGCGCATGGCCGAACTCGTGGAAGGCGGTGCGCACCTCGTCGTAGGTCATCAGGGTCGGCTCGCCCGCGGGCGGCTTCGGGATGTTCAGGTGGTTGCCGACGACCGGGTGCTTGCCCAGCAGGTGGGACTGCGAGACGTACTCGTTCATCCAGGCGCCGCCCTGCTTGTTGGCGCGCGCATAGGGGTCGAAGATGAAGATCGCGAGCGGCTTGCCGTTGGCGTCGATGACGTCGAAGGTGCGCACGTCCGGATCGTAGACCGGCAGGTCCTTGCGCTCCTTGAAGGTGATGCCGTATTCCTTGGTCGCGGCGAAGAACACGCCGTTGACCAGGACGTTGTTCATCTCGAAATACGGGCGCAGCTGGTTCTCGTCGAAGTTGTACTGGGCGGCGCGCACTTTATCCGTGTAATAGGCCCAGTCGTGGGCGGCGACCTTGAAGCCCGCTTTCTCGGCGTCGATGATCTTCTGGATCTCGCCCGCTTCCTTCTTCGCGTTGTCGACGGCCGGCTTGGCCAGTTCGGCCAGCAGCTTGTTGACGGCGGCCGGGTTCTTCGCGGTTTCCAGTTCCTGCGAGTAGGCGGCGTAGTTCGGGTAGCCCAGCAGGGTGGCGCGTTCGGCGCGCAGCTTGACCAGTTTCAGCACCAGCTCGCGCGAATCGAATTCGCCGCCGCGGCTGCCGCGGTTCATCGAGGCGGCCTGCAGGCGCTCGCGCACCGATCGATTCGTCAAGCTCGCCAGCGGCGGCTGGATGGTGGTGTTGACGATGGCGATCACGTACTTGCCGTCCAGGCCGCGCTTTTTCGCTTCGGCGGCGGCAGCATTGATCTCGGCGTCCGACAGGCCGGCCAGTTCCTCGCGGGTGTTCACGACCAGCGCCGAGGCGTTCGCTTCCTTCAGCACGCGCTGCGAGAACTCGGATTGCAGGGAGGCGATCTGGCCGTTATAGGCCTTCAGCTTTTCCTTGTCGGCGGCGGACAGTTTGGCGCCGGCGCGCACGAATTCCTTGTAGTAGCGCTCGAGGAGGAATGTCGCTTCGGCGTCCAGGCCCAGGCTCCCACGCTTGTTGTACAGGGTCTCGACGCGCTTGAACAGCTTCGGGTTCAGGTGGATGGCGTCGCTGTGCGCCGCCAGCTTGGGCGACATCTCGCGGTCGATCGCATCCAGGCGGTCGTTGGTGTTCGCAGTCTGCAGGTTCGAGAACACGGCGGCTACGCGCGAGAGCATCTGGCCCGAGCGCTCCAGCGCCACGATGGTGTTCTCGAAAGTCGGCGCCGCCTTGTTGTTGGCG
>DNCF01000117.1:9082-9442 GCA_003484545.1 Massilia sp.
GCTGGCCGCGATGATGAGCATTTGTGGACGTTTCATGGTCTCTCTCACGAACTCGAAGGGACTGCCCGCGGGATCGCCGCCGACAGCTGCGCGCCAGATCATAGCAGGGTTTATTGCCCTATCGTCACTGTGAAACAAAAGCATACAAACATGTATAGACAAGTGTATGCATGTTGTCATGACGTCGCCCCGCCGGGCGGCGGAGCATGCGGGCCGTGGTAGCATCGGCGTCTCCCGACTGCGCTTGCGTCCATGCTTCCCCTTTCACCTTCCTATGACGCCATCGTCGTCGGCAGCGGCCCCGGCGGCGCCAGCACCGCGCGCGAACTGGCGCTGCGCGGCCTGCGGGTGCTGGTGCTG
>DNCF01000116.1:0-19565 GCA_003484545.1 Massilia sp.
CATCTGCAGCGCATTGGTGCCGACCACGCCGGCGCCGATGATCACCACATGGCCCGGCGCCACGCCGGGCACACCGCCCAGCAGCAGGCCCATGCCGCCTTTCGACTTTTCCAGGTGGGCCGCGCCGGCCTGGATCGCCATGCGCCCCGCCACTTCGCTCATCGGCGCGAGCAGCGGCAGGCCGCCGCCCGGGCCGGTGATGGTTTCGTAGGCAATGCAGACCGCGCCTGAAGCGACCAGGGCCGAGGTCTGCTCGGGATCCGGCGCCAGGTGCAGGTAGGTGTAGAGGATCTGGCCTGCGCGCAGCATCGCGCATTCGTTCGGCTGCGGCTCCTTGACCTTCACGATCATGTCGGCGCGCGCGAAGACTTCCTTTGCCGTTTCGACGATGCTGGCGCCGGCGGCCAGGTACTGATCGTCGGACAGCCCGATCTCGCTGCCGGCGTTCGTCTGGACAATGACCTGGTGCCCGCGTGCGACCAGCTCGTGCACGGAAGGCGGGGTCAAACCGACCCGGTACTCATGGTTTTTTATCTCTTTTGGAACGCCGATCAACATGTCTTCCTCCAATTTTTAGAATTGAAACCCCTACATGATCACAGCCCCAGCGTCATGAGACTTGCGTTGCCGCCAGCCGCGGTCGTGTTCACGCACACGGCGCGTTCGGCCACCAGGCGCCACAGGTCCACCGGAGACTGCGCATCGGTGTCGACGATGCCGACGATGGCGCCCGGGCGCGCCGCCAGCTGCGAACGCAGTTCGCCGCGCATGCCGCTTTCCAGCAGCGCGATCTGGAATTCGCACTGCGCCACCTCGGCGGCGCCGACGAAGCGGATGCGGTCCTTCACTTCCGCCGGCAGGTCGTCCGGCACCGCCGATTGCGCGCTGGCCAGCACATAGGCGCGGTTGCCGGTCGCCAGCGCGGCGGCCAGCTGGTTCAGCATCGCCGGCTGCGAATCGGCCGCGCACAGCACCGCGCCGCGCGGGCAGAACGACAGGCGGTTGCGCTCGCCGGTCGGGCCCGGCAAGTCGAGCACGATGCCGTTCAGGTGGGTGCGGATGTACTGGTCTCCCAGCTTGACCACGCCGTCGTGACCATGATTGCGCGCCCACACCAGCAGCGACACCAGGGCCGGATTCGGCGTGTTCGTGTGTTCCAGCAGCGGCGCCGCGCCGCGCTGCAGGCGCTTCAGGTAGAGCGGACCGCCGGCTTTCGGACCGGTGCCGGATTTGCCTTCTCCGCCGAAAGGTTGCACGCCGACGACGGCGCCGACGATGTTCCGGTTCACGTAGATGTTGCCGACATGGGCGCGGGCGACGATGAAGTCGATGGTCTCGTCGATGCGCGAATGCACGCCCAGGGTCAGGCCGTAACCGGTGGCGTTGATCGCATCGATCACACGACCCAGGTCGGCGCGACGGTAGCGCACGATGTGCAGCACCGGACCGAAGACTTCCTGCTTCAGCTCCGACAGCGAACCGATTTCCAGCACGGTCGGCGGCACGAACGTGCCTTGCGACGTCACGCTGCTTGGGAGCTCGAGCGCGAAATGCTGTTTTGCGGTGGCCTTCATGCGCTCGATGTGGGCCAGCAAATTGCGCTGGGCCTCGGCATCGATCACCGGGCCGATGTCGGTCGCCAGGCGGTCCGGGCTGCCGACGCGCAGTTCGCCCAGGGCGCCCTTCAGCATGCGAATCGTTTTATCGGCAATATCCTCTTGCAGGAACAGCACGCGCAGGGCCGAGCAGCGCTGGCCGGCCGAATCGAAGGCCGAGCTCAACACGTCCTGCACCACCTGCTCCGGCAGCGCCGAGGAATCGACGATCAGGGCGTTCTGGCCGCCGGTTTCCGCCACCAACGGAATGTCGACGCCTTCCTGGTCGGCGCGCTTGGCCAGCGTGCGGTTGATCAATTGCGCCACTTCGGTCGACCCGGTGAAGATCACGCCCTTTACACGCGCGTCCGAGGTCAATGCGGCGCCGACCACTTCGCCGCGGCCCGGCAGCAATTGCAGCGCGGCGGCCGGGATGCCCGCTTCGTGGAACATCTGCACCGCGCGGTAGGCGATCAACGGGGTTTGTTCCGCCGGCTTGGCCAGCACGACGTTGCCGGCGGCCAGGGCGGCGGCGACCTGGCCGGTGAAGATGGCCAGCGGGAAGTTCCACGGGCTGATACACGTGACCGGGCCGAGCGCCTGCACGGTGCCCGCATCTTTCGCCTGGGCGCCGTAGTAGCGCAGAAAATCGACGGCTTCGCGGATCTCGGCGATCGCGTTCGGCAGCGACTTGCCGGCTTCGCGCACGGCCAGGGCCATCAATTCGGCCATGTTGTCTTCGAACAAATCGGCCACGCGCATCAGGATCGCGGCGCGTTCGCCGCTGGCGCTGGCCTGCCACTGGCCGGCAAACTCGGCGGCCGCCTGCAGGGCGGTGTCGACGTCGGCTTTCGACGCTTCGAGCACGCTGCCCACGATGTCGGCCGACTGCGCCGGATTGACGACCGCCAGCGAATCGGCGCCCTGCACCGACCCGGCGACCAGCGGCGTCGCCCTGTATTCGCGCTGGCGCGACAGTTCGGTGCCGAGCAGGCGCAGCGTATCTTCATTGGTGAGATCGAGGCCGGCGGAATTCTTGCGCTCGGCGCCGAACATGGCGCGCGGCAGGGCGATGCCCGTGTGCGGCAGGCCGCCGCTGGCGCGCGCCACCTCGAACGGGTCGTTCAGCAGGGTCTCGACCGGGATCTTTTCGTCGACGATCTGGTTCACGAAGGAGGAATTCGCGCCGTTTTCCAGCAGGCGGCGCACCAGATAGGCCAGCAGGGTTTCGTGCGAGCCGACCGGCGCGTAGATGCGGCAAGCCTTGTTCAGGTTATCCTTGCCCACGACCTGGTCGTACAGGGTTTCGCCCATGCCGTGCAGGCACTGGAACTCGTAGTTGTCCACACCGCGCTCCTTGGCCCAGGTGTAGATCACGGACAGGGTGTGCGCATTGTGGGTGGCGAACTGGGCGTAGATGACATCGGTCGCGGCGAGCAGCTTTTGCGCGCAAGTGAGGTAAGAAACGTCGGTGTAGACTTTTCTCGTGTAGACCGGATAGCCCGGCATGCCGTCGACTTGCGCGCGCTTGATCTCGGCGTCCCAGTAGGCGCCCTTCACCAGGCGCACCATGAACTTGCGGCCGCTGCGCTTGGCCAGGTCGACCACGTAGTCGATCACGAAGGGGCAGCGCTTCTGGTAGCCCTGCACCACCAGGCCGATGCCCTCGAAGCCGCTCAGCTCCGGATCGAAGGCCAGGGCTTCGAGCATGTCGAGCGAGATTTCCAGGCGGTCCGCTTCCTCGGCGTCGATGTTGATGCCGATGTTGTAGCCTTTCGCCAGCAGCACGAGACTGCGCACGCGCGGCAGCAGTTCGCCCATCACGCGCGCATACTGGGCGCGGCTGTAGCGCGGGTGCAGGGCCGACAGTTTGATGGAGATGCCGGGGCCGTTCTTGATGCCGCGTCCGTTCGAGGCCTTGCCGATCGCGTGGATCGCCGCTTCGTACGAGGCGTAGTAGTTTTGCGCATCCAGCTCGGTCAGCGCCGCCTCGCCCAGCATGTCGTAGGAGTAGTGATAACCGCGCGCCTCGTTGGCCTGGCTGTTCTTGAGCGCTTCCTCGATCGTCTGGCCGGTGACGAACTGGTTGCCCAGCATGCGCATGGCCATGTCGACGCCCTTGCGGATCAGCGGTTCGCCGCCCTTCGCGATCAGGCGCGTCAGCGCCGAACCCAGGCCGCGTTCGCTGGTGGTCGAGACCAGCTTGCCGGTGACGAGCAGACCCCAGGTCGCCGCATTCACGAACAGCGAAGGCGATTCGCCCAGGTGGCTGCGCCAATCTCCCTTGCTGATCTTGTCGGCGATCAGGCGGTCGGCGGTGGCGCTGTCGGGGATGCGCAGCAGCGCTTCGGCCAGGCACATCAGCGCCACGCCTTCTTCCGACGACAGCGAGAACTCGTGCATCAGCGCGTCGACACCCGAGGCGCGGGTGCGTTTCGCGCGCACGCTCGAGACCAGGCGGTGCGCCAGCGGCTTTGCCTCCGCGCTCGGACGCGCGCCCTGGGCCAGCAGCCACTGGACGGCTTCCTGTTCGTCGCGGCGGTAGGCGGCGGTGATGGCGGCGCGCAGGGGCGACTGCTCCTGCTTGGTTTCGGATTGGTACGCGTCGAAGGGAACGAAGGTGGTGGCCGGAGTGGCGGCGATCTGCATGGCGGTCTGTAGAAAGAAAAAGGTCGGATCAAGGAGCGTACACAGCAAAACGCGCCGTCCTGCGGGGCAGTCGGCGCGCGTTTTGGTACGTGCTTCCGAGCGCTCAAAAACCTCCATGGTCGGCCGGCATCGCGCCTTGCGGTGGAGATTTTTTAAGCACTCTCAATCGTTTGATTGTAGAAGGAAATCTTCTGGATTAATTCTGTTTTTAAAGGGTACTAGCAATAGATAGTTTTTGATGCGAGAATTCGGCCAAATAATATTTACGGTGAAGAGAGAGACACCATGCTGGACAAGATTTCGAAAAAAATTCTGGCCGAGTTGCAGAACGACGGACGCATCAGCAACGTCGAGCTGGCGGCGCGCGTGAACCTGTCGCCGGCGGCCTGCCTCGAGCGCGTGCGCAAGCTGCACGAGTCCGGCTACATCACGGGTTACACGGCCCAGTTGAATCCCCAGCTGCTCGACGTCTCGCTGCTGGTCTTCATCGAAGTGGTGCTGGACCGCACCACGCCGGAAGTGTTTGACGCTTTCAAACAGAGCGTGCAGCTGATTCCGGAAGTGCTCGAATGCCACATGGTGGCGGGCGGCTTCGATTACCTGGTGAAAGCGCGCGTCAAGGACATGGCAGCATACCGCGAATTCCTCGGCAAGACGCTGCTGCAGAAGGGCGTGCGCGAAACCCACACCTATGCGGTGATGGAAGAAGTCAAAAATACGACGAAGTTGCCGATTCGGTGATCTTTTCCGGCGGTTGCACGCCGTTATGCGAACGAATTTGTTGACGCATCCCGTAGGGTGGGCACCTTGTGGTGCTGGCATTTAGCCAGCCCCACTGCCCACGCGGAACGGTGCGTCGTGTTGGCGCTGTTTCGTCGAGACGGATGAGTTGACGCGGCGTGTCCAAGTGCGGACACGCTGCATCGATTGTGGCGGTGTGCTTTTTCGCACGGTTAGCATCTCAATCATGACATCAAGATGTTTTCACACGCATCGTGATCGCATGTGCCGTACCGCGTGGGCACAAGTGCCTACGCCGGCCGCGCCCACCCTACGAAAAACGATCCCGCTTACGCCGCCTGGCGTTCCACCAGCGGCTTGGTCGCCGCCGCCGCCGTCGCTTCCAGGTTATTGCGCAGCCAGCGGTGCGCGGGGCTGCGGCCATCGCGCTCGTGCCAGAGCATGTCCAGGTGCACGGCCGGCAGTGCGAACGGCAGTTCGCGCCAGATCAGGGCGTCGGTCATGCCGGTCGAGCCCATCAGGTGTTTCGGCAGCACCGTGATCAGGTCGGAATTGGCGACGACCCGGCCGGCGGTGAAGAACTGGTTCACCGTCAGCAGGATGCGGCGCTCGCGGCCGATCTGGGCCAGGGCTTCGTCGACCAGGCCGTGGGCGCGTCCGGAAAAACTCACCAGCAGGTGGTTCGCCTTGCAGTAGGAATCCAGGTCCAGCTGACCGTCCGCCAGCGGGTGGTTCTTGCGCATCACACACACATACTTGCCCGAATACAGGCGTTCGTGACGGATCGGCGAACCGGTCTCGTAGGACAGCTGGGCCGCCACGCCCGGGAAGAAGCCGACGGCAAGATCGATGTCGCCGCGCAGCAGCATCGGCCGCGGTTCGCGCGTGGTCAGCGGCACCATGCGGATGTTCACGCCCGGCGCCTCGCGCTCGATCGAACGCATCAGCGACGGCAGCCAGTAGGCGGCGGTGGCGTCGGCCATCGCCATGCGGAAGGTGGCCTGCGCCTTGGAGACGTCGAAGGTTTCCGGCATCACGGCCGCTTCCAGTGCCGCCAGCGCCTGGCGCACGGCCGGCCACAGCGCCTCGGCGCGCGGCGTCGGCTTCACGCCGTAGGCGGTCCGGATCAGCAATTCGTCGCCCAGGCTTTCGCGCAGGCGCTTGATCGCATTCGATACCGCCGGCTGGGTCATCGCAAGATGGCCGGCGGCGCGCGTCAGGTTTTGTTCGGTCATGACTGCGTCGAATACGCGCAGCAGGTTCAGGTCCAGCGTCAGGAAGCTCATGTGGTGTCTCGATATGTGGCGCCAATTGCACGCCCGTTATAGGTCTGTACGTCAGTGTAACCCATTTCATTCATGATCAATATAAGCCACATCAGCAAACGGAATTAGATTTATATGTTGCATTGCACTATAGTTCTAAAAAACAACATTCCGGCCTGATCATGTCCTTCGTTTCGACCCTGACCCAGTTCTCCTTCCCCCTGCTTCCGCTGGCGGAGCTGCTGCGCGCCGCCCTGCTGCTGGCGCTGCTGGCCAGTGTCCTGATGTTTTTCCGTCCCCTCTTGACCGGCATCGTGCGCGCCCTGGTGCTGACCGTGCGCCCGCGCATGACGAAGGAACAGCGTGCGGCGCGCCTGGCGCAAAAAACCGGCGCCGTGTTGCAGCGCGCAATCGACTCGGCCCAGGGCCCCGGCACCGGCACCCTGGGCTCGGGCGTCTGAAGAACACACCATTCCCGCATAAAGAAAAACGCGGCGACCGGGACCCCGGCGCCGCGTTTTTTTACATCCTGGCGGTTTATTTTGCCTCGCCCAGCAGCGCCGGCTTCAGCGACCGGTCGGCCGGCTTTTCTCCCAGCCAGATGCGCAGCACGGCGTTATAGAAATTGATGTCCGACGCGGGTTCGCCGATGCGCTTGCCGTTCAGCTCGCACACGGTGCCCGTGCCCGGGATCCAGTCCATGTGCAGCACGTCGCCCTTGCGGATCTGGTCGACGCTGGCGAACATTTCGCCGAACTTGCCGATCTGGCCGACGATCTTCGCCTTTTCCGCCTTGTCCAGGTTCTCGTTGATGCCGTCCATGAAGGCCTTGCCCAGGTCTTCGGAAGAGATATCGCGCGCCATCACCAGCGTCACGCGGCGCGGGCCGTCCATCTTGAGGATGTCGGCGACGTTCTTGCTCTTTTCCGTCAGATACAGGCCAGCGGCATAGACCTTGATCACCAGCTTGGTGCGCATGCCGGCGCCGTTCAGTTTCAGGTCCTTGCCGCCGACCTTGTTGACGTCTTCGAACTTGATGCCGTTCACATCGACAGCGGCCGCGGCCGGCAGGGCGATGGCCAGCGCCAGGGCGGCGCCGGTGGCCAGGGTTTTCAGGGTTTTCATGGTGTTGTCTCCTTCTCGTTTTAAGGTGCAGTCAATTGCTTGTGCGGCATTGGCGCCGCCAACCGGGGCGCCTCGTCCGCCAGTTTGAAGATGCTGACGGCCTGCGCCAGCTGGGCCGCCTGTTCCTGCATCGCGGCGGCGGCGGCCGCCGCTCCCTCGACCAGGGCGGCGTTTTCCTGGGTGGTCTGGTCCATCTCGAGCACGTTGCGGCTGACCTGGGCGATGCCGGCGCTCTGCTCCATGCTGGCGGCCGTGATCTCGGCCATGATGTCGGTCACGCGGCGCACGCTCGCCACCACGTCCTGCATCGTCGCGCCGGCCTGCTCGACCAGGGTACTGCCTTCGCGCACCTTGTCGACCGAGTCGCCGATCAGGTCCTTGATTTCGCGGGCGGCGGCAGCCGAGCGCTGGGCCAGGTTGCGCACCTCGCTGGCGACGACGGCGAAGCCGCGCCCCTGTTCGCCCGCGCGCGCCGCTTCCACGGCGGCGTTCAGGGCCAGGATATTGGTCTGGAAAGCAATGCTGTCGATGACGCCGATGATGTCGACGATCTTTTGCGAGGACGCCGTGATCGAGCCCATGGTGTCGATCACGCGCGCCACCACGGTGCCGCCCTGCTCGGCCACGTCCGAGGCCCTGGCCGCCAATTGATTCGCCTGGCGCGCGTTGTCGGCGTTCTGCTGGACGGTGTCGGTCAGCTCGCGCATCGAGCCGGCCGTGTGGCCGAGCGCGGCGGCCTGCTGCTCGGTGCGGTTTGATAAGTCGAGGTTGCCGCTGGCGATCGCATTCGAGGCGGCCGCCATCGCATCGGTGCCGGCGCGCACCTCGGCGACGATGCGCATCAGGCTGGCGTTCATGTGCTGCAGGGCCTGCATCATCTGGCCGGTCTCGTCGCGCGTGTCGGCGCGGATCTCGCTGCGCAGGTCGCCGTCGGCGACGCGGCGCGCGATATCGACCACCTGGTTCAGCGGACGCGTGATGCTGCGCGTGGCAAGGAAGGCCACGCCGAGAGAAATAGTGGCGGCAACCGCGGCCAGCGCCAGCACCAGCAGCTGGGTACGGCGAGTCAGCGCGGCGGCGGCCTCGCCGGCCTGCGTCATGGCCGCGTTCTGGTAGGCGATGTACTGGTCGAGCTGCTCGAAGTATTTCGCCTGCTGCGGGCGCAGCGAGAACATGAATTTCACCATCGCCTCGTCCTTGCGCTCTTCCAGCACCAGCTTGCCGAAGGCATCCTGCGCCGGCAGGAACTTCGCCTGGACCTGGGCGATCGCCGCCAGGATCTGGGCGCCTTCCGCGTCGCGCGTGCCCTGCACCAGGCGCGCGACGGCGGCGCTGGCGCCGGCGCTCTTGCGGCCGGCGTTCTCGAGTTCCTTCTTGACCTGCTCGGGGTCGGCCATCACCAGCACGCTGAGCATGCCGCGCGTGGCCTCGTTGACGTCGGACTTGATGGCGTTGGCGCTGACGGTGTTTGCGTAGCGCACCTTGAGCAGATGGGCCATCTCGGCGTTCAGGCTGGCCATGCGCGCATACGACAGGCCGGCCAGCAGGACCAGCAGCGAAATCACGATACCGAAGCCGATGGCCAGGCGCTGGCCGATACGCAAGTTATTGATGTTCACACCGTCCCCGTTCCGAAGAAATAGAATGATCGTGCTAAAACAGCAATATCAATATAGCACTGAAATCTTGACGGAAATCAAGAAGCAATAACTATTTCAATGCTGCAAGAGCACAATACAACGGGGCTTATAGAGCAGGCGCGTCGTCGGAACAGGACGAGCGTACGGGGGAGACGATGCAACGCTGCCATAGAGGTGCTTAGGCGCGCTTAATGGGTCTCGCGTTCGATGGCGCCCAGCACGCTCGGGGTATCGGCCGGCTTGGCCAGCTCGTCGGCTTCGGGATCGGGCTTGTCCGGCAGGTGCGGACTGTCGCGCCGCAGTTCCTCGAGCATGGCGATGATCTTGCTGGTCTTTTCGTCCGACAGCAGGCTGATCTGCAGGTCGAGGTGGGCATTGCGTTCGGCCAGTTTCGACATGCGGTTCTGGCGGATCAGCACGGTGGTGGAGATGATGAAGGCGTTCAGGGAAACGAAGCCCTGCAGCCAGAAGAAAGGCGGTTCGTCGACCTGGTTGCCCCCGAACTCGGGCGCGGCGACATTCCAGACGATCCAGCCGATGATGAAGCTGACGTTGACGGCGAAGTAGCCGGGACTGCCCAGGAACAGGCTCACCTTTTCGACGATCTTCTGCGCCGTCGTGACCTGTTCCTCGTTGCGTTCGCAGTATTCGGCGATCGTGTCGATGTTTTCGCTGACGCTGGGCGGCAGCGGCCCGCAGGAATCCGTGTCGTCATGGGCAGCCATGGGGGCAGCATAGCATGCCGGTCGAAGCGCTCGCCGCGCGGCGCGGACAAGCGTGCGTGCCCCCGGCCGGCATGCCCGGCGTAGCGGCGCGCGTGGGGGAGAACGGAAGGAAAGCGCCGGCAGCGGGGCCGGCGGCGGGATCAGCCGGCGTTCTTCGCCGCCGTCAGGCGCTCGTATTTCGCCTGCAATTCCTCGCGCGTTTCGCGCCAGGCGGGATCGAACGGAATGCAGGCGACCGGGCACAGCGAGGCGCACTGCGGCTCGTCGAAGTGGCCGACGCACTCGGTGCATTTATGCGGATCGATCTCGTAGATCTCCTCGCCCATCGAGATGGCGTCGTTCGGGCACTCGGGCTCGCACACGTCGCAGTTGATGCAGTCGTCGGTAATCAGTAAGGCCATGGTACTGCTGCTCTCAAAATAACCTGGATGTCAGGCTTTCGGCAGGTTCATCGCTGCGATTTTCTTTTGCAGCCAACGGTCCACCGAAGGGAACACGAATTTCGACACGTCGCCGCCCAGCATCGCGATCTCGCGCACGATGGTGCCGGAGATGAATTGGTACTGATCGGACGGGGTCAGGAACAGGGTTTCGACGTCGGGCAGCAAATAGCGGTTCATGCCCGCCATCTGGAACTCGTATTCGAAATCGGAGACGGCGCGCAGGCCGCGCACGATCACGCGCGCGTCATGCTGGCGCACGAAATCCTTCAGCAGGCCGGAAAAACTTTCGACCTTCACGTTCGGGTAATGGCCGAGCACCTCGTTGGCGATTTCCAGGCGTTCGTCGAGCGTGAAGAAGGGCTTCTTGTTCTTGCTGTCGGCGACACCGACCACGAGCGTGTCGAACAGGCCCGAAGCACGACGGACCAAATCTTCATGGCCGCGGGTGAGCGGGTCAAAAGTACCTGGATAAACGGCTACAACCATTGTGGCTCCCTGGGAGAAACACCTGTGTTTATTAAAGGCGCATTATGCCTGAAAATCCGGCAGTTGCCCCAGCCCGAGGCGAGCCTTGCCCGCAAATTGAGCAACATTAAGGCGTTTACGCCTTGTTTTCGTGCAATTTGAGCAGATGGTAATAGACCATGCCCGCCTTGTCGGCGCGCACTTGCTCCCAGGGCGCCAGCCACTCGGGCAGATCGTCACCTTGCGGCAGCGCGAATTCGGCCTCGACATAGACCATGCCGCCCTCCTTCAGCAGGTCCCTGCACAGCGGCAGCGCCTTGGCCACGAAGTCCTGTTGATAAGGCGGATCGAGGAAAATGACGTCGAAACGCTGGCCGCGCAGGGCCATGTCGCGCGCCACGGCGAAGGCATCGCCGCGCAGCAGCGTGACGTTGTCGGCCTTCAGCGTTTCCTTGTTCAGTTCAAGCTGGCGCACGGCCGGGCCGTGATAGTCGAGCATGACGACGGCGCGGGCGCCGCGGCTAGCCGCTTCGAAGCCCAGCGCCCCGCTGCCGGCGAACAAATCGAGGCAATCGACCGCGTCCCAGTCGCCGCCGACCTGGTGGTTGATCCAATTGAACACGGTTTCGCGCACGCGGTCCGGCGTGGGGCGCAGGCCGAGGGCGTCGAGCACCGGCAGCAGGCGCCGTTTCCATGCGCCGCCGATGATGCGCACCTGTTGCGGCGCGAGGCGCGGCCGTCTGTGCTGGCCCTGGGGTTTTGCTGGCTTTCTTTGCATGGCGCGCACTATACCATGCGCCCTTGCACCCGATTTCGTCGGCTTATTTTGCTTCCCGGGCGAGCGCGTTGAAGTCGTCGATCCAGCCTTGCATGCGCTTGTGGGCATGCGCCTTCTGCTGCGGCGTGGTCATCCGGATCGCGGTCAGGATGTAGTTGGTCGTCGCGTTCGTATAGTTGTCGTAGAAGGTCTTGCGTTCGGGCGCGTCCATGCGGCCGAAAAATTCGCGGATCAGGGCCGTGATCATGTTCGCGGCCTGCTCCTTGTTCGGCTTGTCTGCCTGGATTTTACGCACCAGGGCCAGGATCTTGCGCTGGCGATCGATCCGTTCTTCCAGCCAGATCTGGTTGTCGAGCGGACGCGCATCCGAGGCGCGCCGCAGCGCCGCTTCCTGCTCGCGGCTGAAGTCGCCGAACCAGAGCTTGAATTGCTCCATCGACTTGTCGAAGCGCGCCTCGTTGCGCTTTTCGACGCTGCCGCTGACGAACTTGCGGCGGTATTCGTTGTTCTTTTTCTCGAAGCGCTGCTCCATTTGGCGGATCTGGTCGGGCGTGAGCGACAGCGCCAGGTCGGCCATGTCGGGCACGGCGCGGTAGGCCAGCACCTCGGTGCGGTTGCGGATTTCCTTGTAGGCATTCACCAGGTCGGCCTGGGTGGGATTGCCGGCCAGCTGGCGCTGGAACTTGTCGAGCAGTGCCGCATAATCCTGCAACTGGGTTTTTCGATGCCATTGGAATAGTTCCCGGATATCACGTTTGACCCAGTCGGCCTGATCGCCTTCGAAATCCACATAGGCGTCCAGCCACCAGTACAGTAGGGTGTCGCCATGGTTGTAGCTGAAGCGAATGGTGCTGCAGGCTGCCAGCAAGGCCATCAGCGCGATCAGGAACAGTGCACGCGTGCGCTGGAACAAGGTATCTTGCGTGATAGACTTTTTCATCTTATTAACTCTTCTGTGAAAATCGGCTTATGAACGTTGTCATCCTTGCCGCCGGCATGGGAAAGCGGATGCAGTCCGCCCTGCCTAAAGTGTTGCACCCGCTGGCTGGGAAGCCGCTGTTGCAGCATGTCATCGATACGGCGCGTCGCCTGTCGCCGAGCAAATTATGCGTGATCTACGGGCACGGCGGCGCAGCGGTGCCGGAGATGGTGGCCGGGCTGGCGCAGGACGGCCAGGCGCCGATCGACACCGCCCTGCAGCAGCCCCAGCTGGGCACCGGCCACGCCGTGATGCAGGCCGTGCCGCAACTGATCGAGGACGCGCCGACCCTGGTGCTGTACGGCGACGTGCCGCTGACCCAGGAAGCCTCGCTGCGCCGCCTGGTCGAGGCCGCCGGCAGCGACAAGCTCGGCATCCTGACCGTGGAACAAAACAACCCCTTCGGCCTGGGCCGCATCGTGCGCGAGAACGGGCGTATCGTCCGCATCGTCGAGGAAAAGGATGCCAGCGACACCGAGCGCGCGATCCGCGAGATCAACAGCGGCATCATGTGCATCCCGACCCGCCACCTGAAGCGCTGGCTCGCTGCCCTGTCGAACAACAACGCGCAAGGCGAGTACTACCTGACCGACATCGTCGCCCAGGCGGTCAATGACGGCGTCGAGGTGGTCTCCGCCTCGCCGTCGGCCGAATGGGAAGTGGCGGGCGTGAACAGCAAGGTCCAATTGGCCGAGCTCGAGCGCCGCCACCAGCTGAACATCGCCAACGCGCTGCTGGAAAAGGGCGTCACGCTGATGGACCCGGCGCGCATCGACGTGCGCGGCGAACTGGTCTGCGGACGCGACGTCGTGATCGACGTCGGCTGCGTGTTCGAAGGCCGCGTCGAGCTGGCAGACGGCGTGACCGTCGGTCCGCACTGCGTGCTGGTGAATGCGAAGGTCGCCGAAGGCGCCACCATCAAGCCCTTCTGCCACATCGAGGACGCCGTGGTCGGCGCGCAATCGCAGATCGGCCCCTACGCGCGCCTGCGCCCGGGCACGGAGCTGGGCGAAGACGTCCATGTGGGTAACTTCGTCGAGATCAAGAACAGCCAGGTCGCCGCGCACAGCAAGGCGAACCATCTTGCCTATGTCGGCGACGCCACGGTCGGCTCGCGCGTGAACATCGGCGCCGGCACCATCACGTGTAACTACGACGGCGCCAACAAATTCCGCACCGTGATCGAGGATGACGCCTTCATCGGCAGCGACAGCCAGCTGGTGGCGCCGGTTACCGTCGGCAAGGGCGCAACGCTCGGCGCCGGCACCACGCTGACGAAGGACGCGCCGGCCGGTAAATTGACCATCTCCCGTCCCAAGCAGATGACGGTCGAAGGCTGGAGCCGCCCGGTCAAGAAGAAGAAGTGAGGTCTTGCTGTCCACAGCCAATCCACCGGATATGGACAGCAAAATCACAGCAAATTCACAGGGTAATCCACCGGCTTATCCCGGGGTTACCCTCCCACCTTCCACAACCTCATCCACTGACTTATCCACAGCCGCTCCCGTGTCTCAGACGGCGATGCGGGTCTCGAACTTGCTGCGGAAGGTCGAAAAATACGCCTTCACGTTGCGCACGTTGGCGTGGGTCGCGAACAGGCGGTGCGCCAGCGCGTGGTAGGCCGGCATGTCGACCACCTGCACCACCAGCACGAAATCCGGGCCCGGCGCGACGCGGTAGCACTGCAGCACCGCCTCCTCGCCGGCCACGCGCTGCTCGAATTGCTCCATGCGGTCGGCCGCCTGGACGTCGAGCGTGATCTCGACGATGGCGGTCAGGCGCGCGCCGACCTTGTCCGGAGCGACGATGGCAACTTGCCTTTCGATAACACCTGCATCGGTCAGCTGCTTGACGCGGCGCAGACAAGTCGGCGGCGAAACGTGGACCAGTTCCGCCAACTCGGCATTGGTATGCGATGCGTCAGTCTGCAGGGCGTTGAGGATGCGACGATCAAGCTCGTCCAAGGGCTGAATGGCGTCAGTCATGAAATTAAATGTAAAAATTTAGTTTTAGATGAAAGAATATTTCATCGTGCTCGTTAGGTGAAATTTTATAACGTTTTCGATTGAATTCTGAAAGCTTATTTCATACGCATTGCCATAGGATATGCATTATTGCTAATTTTTTAGACGAGGATCTTCCATGTGCGGCATTGTTGGCGCGGTAGCGCAACGTAACATCACCCCCATCCTGATCGAAGGCCTGAAGCGCCTCGAATACCGCGGTTACGACTCTTGCGGCGTCGCCCTGCACGTGGATGGCCGCCTGGCGCGCTCGCGCAGCACCTCGCGCGTGGCCGACCTCGAAACGCAGGTGCAAGGCACCGGCCTGCAGGGCTTCACGGGCATCGCCCATACCCGCTGGGCCACCCACGGCGCCCCGGCCTCGCACAATGCCCACCCGCACTTCTCGCCGAACGAGGAAACCGCGCGCATCGCCCTGGTCCACAACGGCATCATCGAAAACCACGACGAACTGCGCCGCGAACTGACCGAACTGGGCTACCAGTTCCAGAGCCAGACCGACACCGAAGTCATCGCCCACCTGGTCGACCACATGTACAACGGCGATCTGTTCGATACGGTCCAGCAAGCGGTCAAACGCCTGCACGGCGCCTACGCGATCGCTGTGTTCTGCCGCGAGGAACCGCACCGCGTGGTCGCCGCGCGCCAGGGTTCGCCGCTGATCGTCGGCGTCGGCGAAGGAGAAAACTTCGTCGCCTCGGACGCGATGGCGCTGGCCGGCACCACCAACCAGATCATCTATTTGGAAGAAGGCGACGTCGTCGACCTGCAACTGTCGCGCTACTGGATCGTCGACAGCGAAGGCCGCCCGGTCGAGCGCGAAGTCAAAACCGTGCACGCCCACACCGGCGCCGCGGAACTGGGCCCGTACCGCCACTACATGCAGAAGGAAATTTTTGAACAACCGCGCGTCATCGGCGACACCCTGGAAGGCGTGACCGGCATCATGCCGGAACTGTTCGGCGACAAGGCCTATAAGGTGTTCAAGGAAATCGACCGCGTGCTGATCCTGGCCTGCGGCACCAGCTACTACGCCGGCCTCACGGCGAAATACTGGATCGAGTGCATCGCCAAGGTGCCGGTCAACGTCGAGATCGCCAGCGAATACCGCTACCGCGACAGCGTGCCGCATCCGCAGACCCTGGTCGTGACGATCTCGCAGTCTGGCGAAACCGCCGACACCCTGGCCGCGCTGAAGCATGCGCGCAGCCTTGGCATGCCGCACACCCTGACGATCTGCAACGTCGCCACCAGCGCCATGGTGCGCGAATGCGAACTGGCCTACATCACCCGCGCCGGCGTCGAAGTCGGCGTCGCCTCGACCAAGGCCTTCACCACCCAGCTGGCCGCCCTGTTCCTGCTGACGCTGACGCTGGCCCAGGTCAACGGCCGCCTGAGCGACGAAGAGGAAGCCGAGCACCTGAAGCAGATGCGCCACCTGCCGGTCGCGCTGTCGTCGGTGCTGGCGCTGGAACCACAGATCATCGCCTGGGCCGAGGAGTTCGCGCGCAAGGAAAACGCCCTGTTCCTGGGCCGCGGCCTGCACTACCCGATCGCGCTGGAAGGTGCATTGAAGCTCAAAGAAATTTCGTACATCCACGCCGAAGCCTACCCGGCGGGCGAACTGAAGCACGGCCCGCTGGCGCTGGTGACCGAAGAGATGCCGGTCGTGACCATCGCCCCGAACGACGCCCTGCTGGAGAAGCTGAAGTCGAACATGCAGGAAGTGCGCGCTAGAGGCGGCCAGCTGTACGTGTTCGCCGACGTCGACTCGCGCATCACCTCGGGCGACGGCGTGCACGTGATCCGCCTGCCGGAGCACTACGGAGAATTGTCGCCGATCCTGCACGTGGCGGCGCTGCAGCTGCTGGCGTACCACACGGCGCTGGCGCGCGGCACCGACGTCGACAAGCCGCGCAATCTGGCGAAGTCGGTGACGGTGGAGTAAGACCTGCGTAGCGAGGGCACGGTTGACGACGCTGTGCCTTCGCTCGGGAAGTGGTACGCACTTTACTGCGACAAAAGCCGCTCCAGGAGGCTGTTGATATCAGGCCCCGAGACCGCCCAATGTTTGATGAACACGCGTTGGCGCGAATAAGTCTCCTGCTACAGTCGGATCATCCGGGCTCATCGTCCGGCCCATGTCGACCGATCAGGAGGTTAGCGTGCTAGAATCAAACGTGTTTGCTGCATGGTGCTGTCCGCTGTCGTGCTCTGGCCTGCCGCCGGACAGGCGCGGCCGGACTACGCCTACAAAGTGATCCCGCTCATGCCGTTCACTCCGGAGCAAGGATCCGGGGTGGCCTCGATAATCAACAATCGCGGCATGGTATGCGGGCAGTCTGATCTTGGAGGGTTCTGCTGGTACCGCGGCAAGCTGACGCGATTGACGCCGCTCGCCGGCGACACGTTCGCCTATTCGCTCGGGTGAACGACAAGAACCAGGTGGTTGGCGTCTCCTATTCGCTTGAGCGGCCGCCCCGTGCCGTCATGTTTGTCCAGGGGCAGGCCCGCAGCCTGTCGGTGGCCAATCGCCTGTATTCCCAAGCGAACGACATCAACAACCTGGGCCAGATCGTCGGCGGTTTTTCCGACACGATCGGCCAGTCCATGCCTTACATGTCCTGGCACGGGACATTGCGCGTCCTCGGCACGCTCGGCGCGCCGCGCCGCAACGATGCGGGCTTCGGCATCAACGATCGTGGTCAGATCGTTGGCGACGTGGGCAACCCGAACACGCCGCCCGAGACCGGCGCTTCGATTGCTTTCCTGCATGAGCACGGCGTCATGCGGGCGCTTGCGACCCCTGCCGGATATGGCAGCCATGCGGTCCGTATCAATAACTCGGGCCAGATCGTGGGATGGACCGAGAAAATTGGTGGTGGCATCGATGGACGCCGCGCCGTCATGTGGAAGAACGGCGCCCGTATCACATTGGTGGATGAGCCCTCCGATGCCAGGGGTATCAATAATCTCGGACAGGCCGTGGGCGGCGTCTACATGCGCGAGGGTGGGTTCCTGTACACCCCGGGCCGCGGTTCACGCAACCTGAACGAACTGATCGATCCCGCGTCAGGCTACCGTCTCATTTATCCACAAGATATTAACGACAGTGGCCAGGTCGTCGGCTACGCTTGCAAGGCCGAACTCTGCGGCCCGGTTCTGCTCGACCCGGTGCATAAAACCAGGAATGGCCATGCTACCGATACCACTTCGGACGACGTCGGGATCAGGGACGACCGCGAACCGTAGGCGGCTGTCAAACCGAGTGCGGTCGGACGCATCTCGTATCGGCCGCCTCCCATCAAAACAGCGCCGCCACCGTCAGGCTGAGCGCCTGCCGCGTATGCTCCGGCTGCGCGACGGTGCCGAGGAAGGGATTGTCGGCGTTCAGCGCCACGGCATCGTTGCGCGGCACTTTGATCCAGTCGACACTGCTGCGCAGTTCCAGGCGCGGGGCGGCTGCCGGACGCAGGCTGGCGCCGATCCGGATGCCGCGTCCGCGTTTGGTATCGAGCGAGACCGGGTCGATCACGCCGGAGAAAGCGACGTGCATGCGCTCCGGTGTGGAAAGGACGACCGCCGCATCCGCGCCGAGCGCGCCGAAACGCGACTGCCACGCTTTACCGACACCGGCGATCAGCCGCACCGAGCGATAGGTTTCCTGCAGCCCGACGCTGCGGCCGGTGCCGGCGATGTCGCGTTTCCACCGGTCCAGCTCGAGCGCAGCGCGCAGCGCATAGCCGCCACCCCAGGCATAGGCGGCGCCAAGGCGCACGGCCCCCAGCGCGGTGGCGGTGCGCGAATTGGTCGCCACCCCGGCCTGCGTCTGGCCGCGGTAGGCGATGTCATCCCGGTACCAGTCGGCCCCGCCGAATACCGTCACGTCGCCCGTTCGATAGGCCGCCGCGAGTGCGATGCCGGGCAGCCAGCCGGTTTCGCGCACCAGGCGTTGGCCCGCCGTGTCGTATTCGGCGTGCACCACGCCGCGGGCGCTCAAGCCGATGCTGCCCTGCCATTGCGCGCTGGCGCTCGGAAGCAGGCACGCCTGCAGCGCAGCGGCGAGGCCGATGCGAAGTAGCAATCTCATAAAACTTCCATCAAAAAAATGCCGCCCGCAGGCGGCAGGAGGAACAAGCCACGCCCGCTACGGCGTGGCTTGTGGCCTACGGCGCGATCAGAACGACAGCAGCAGGTCGAGCCAGCTGACCGTCGTCGTTTGCGTGACGGCGCCGCTGGTCTTGTCGCTCAGGTCCAGGCGGACACCGGAAGCGTTGACTGCGGTGAGCGTGACCGAGGTCGATGCGCCGTTGACGACCAGTGCACCGGAGCTCGGCATGCTGGCGCCGACGGTCACGAAAGGCTGGATATTCCGGACCGTGTAGGAGAACTGGCCCAGGCCGCTGGTATTGCCGGACATCGCGAAGTTGGCGGCGCTGGTCACGGTGCCGCTGCGGTTACTGCTGTTCATGGTGAAGTCGCTCAGCGTCCGGGTCGCGACAGTCGTTCCGGAGCGCTGCTCGGTCGTCTGCAACGTGGTGCCCGAGACCGTCAGCGAGCTGTTGTACGCGCTCGTCTGATTGATCGCGATCTTCATGTCGCCGTTCACGCTGAGCGTTTCGCTGCCGCTGGCGATGCTGAAGTTCTCGAAGCGGGTGTCCAGCGTGCCGGACCAGATCCAGGAGTTCAGGACGTCGCCGGTCACGTTCGAGAAGGTGGCCTTGAAGGTGCCGTTCATCATCTCGCCATCCTCGATGCAGCGGTTGGCGATCATGACGATGCTGTCGCCGTTGCTCACCGTTTGCTGGTTGCGCAGGTTGGCTTCGAAGGTGATCGAGCCGCCGCCGCCGCACGCCTCGGAGACCGACACGCCGGTCAGCAGTTGGGCCGCGTCGCGGGTGTAGGCGCGCTTGACCAGGTCGAGCACCGGCTTCACCGTGCTGATGTTGGTACGCGCGACGCTGACGCCGGTCAGGATGTCGCCCAGCGAGGACGAGGAATCGTCGATCGCGCTGGCGGCGACGTAGGCGTTGGCCGCGACCTTGGTCGAATTGCTGGTGGTGATCGGCGACAAGGTCGATACGGGGCCCGGATTCGTCGTCGTGCCGCTGCTGCCGCCACCGCCGCCGCAGGCGG